>NZ_JBNYXM010000049.1:0-22206 GCF_051380665.1 Janthinobacterium lyxosi | reverse complement strand
GACCAGCTTTACTGCTTCTTCTCGAAGCTCTGGCGTGTATGTTGTTGAGCGTTTCATAAGTTCTCCAGTTGGTGAAGTTTACCAAACAAGAGTGTCCGAAAAAGTCAGGGTACCTCATACCTCTACCCGAACATGACGCCTAGATTCGTCTGGTCCCGACCCGGCCGATTTGGTTCTTCGCTGTCACCGCGCTTCAGGCTTCACCTTTGACACGTTGTGTGACGAGCCCCGTATACGGGCATCTGAAGCATATCCATCTCAGATGGTCCGGTAGACTCACCCTTCCGCTCCTTCGGCCCTTTGTCGGCAATTTCGGCCCCCCGGCCCAGCCACCGACTACTACGGCCTCTGCTGACTTCTCGTTCCGGCTTACGCTGTTGCCCTTTCAGGCATGAGACGAGATCTCCCAGGTAAGAACGCAATCCGTCCCTGCACAACCGCCTGATTACACCGCCTGATCTTTGACCACAAGAGCTTTGCGGTTCATTGCCCGCGCGCCCTGATCGGCACCGCCTTGTATCCGCTTCTTGTCCATCTGCTCGCATTTTCGATCCACGCTTCCTCCCAACGGTCGGTCGCCCTTCTGCAGTTACACTTCACTTCGTTCGTTGTGGTCAGCTTACGGCGGGACTTGCACCCACAAGATTGCGCCCATGCTTGGCGCACAATAAAAAAAGCCCCGTTGGCGGGTATTGCCGCTCAGTTAAGGTTTTTTGTCCTTATTGAGGACTAAAAAGCGAGTGATTTAGGCAGGAGTACCACATGAAAAAAGCACCAAATCCTATTCGGAAAATGGTGCTTTTTCGCTTAAGTGAACGGCATTACGCCACATGGGCGCCCTTTTGTTTCTGGTTTTCACCGCACCGCATGCGGCGCGGCATCTCAGGCCATGCTTTCCTTCCCGGGCGACAACTGGCTCGCATGCAGGCGCGCATACGCGCCGCCCTGCTGCAGCAAGGCAGCATGGCTGCCCGATTCCACCAGGCGCCCGCCCTGCATGACGACGATGCGGTCGGCGCTTTCGATGGTGGATAACCTGTGGGCGATGACGATGGTGGTGCGGTTGCGCATCAGCACTTCCAGCGCCGCCTGCACCTGTCGCTCCGACTCCGTGTCCAGCGCGCTGGTCGCTTCGTCCAGCAGCAGGATGGGCGCATCCTTGTACAGGGCGCGGGCAATGGCCAGGCGCTGGCGTTGCCCGCCCGACAGGCGTGAACCGTTCTGCCCCGCCTGCGTCTCGTAGCCTTGCGGCAACTGCATGATGAAGTCATGCGCATACGCGGCGCGCGCCGACGCTTCGATGCGGTCCTGGTCCGGGGCCGGGTCGCCGTACGCGATATTCGCCGCCATGGTGTCGTTGAACAAAATCACATCCTGGCTGACGAGGGCGAACTGGCGCCGCAGGGCCAGCAAGGCGTAGTCGCGCACGTCGACGCCGTCGAGCAGGATCTGGCCGCCGCTGACGTCGTAGAAGCGCGGCAGCAAGCCCAGCAAGGTCGTCTTGCCACCGCCGGAGCCGCCCACCAGGGCCACCGTTTCGCCGGCGCGGATGTCGAGCGTGATATCGCTCAAGGCCGTGGGCGCATCGGGATCGTCGCTGTTGTAGCGGAAGTGGACGTTTTGCAAGGACAGATTGCCCTGCACCGTGGCCGGGGCGATGCTGCCACGGTCCCGTTCCAGCGGCGTGTCGATCAAGCCGAAGACGGATTCGGCCGCCGCCAGACCCCGCTGCAGCGGCTCGTTGATCTTGGTCAAATTCTTGATCGGCGACTGCATCGCCATCAGCGCGCCCATGAAGGCGACGAAGGCGCCCGGCGTGATGGCGCCGCTTTGCGCGCGCAGCATGGCAAAGTAAATAACGGACGACAGGGTAATGCCGACGAGCATCATGATGAAGCCGGAATTCATGGCCGACGTAGCCGCGTGCTTGACGGCCAGCTGGCGGTTGCGCTTGACCACGTCGACGAAGCGCGCCTGTTCATAATCTTGCCCGCCGAAAATTTTCACCACGCGCTGGCCGCCGATGCTTTCGTCCAGCACGGACGTCAGCTCGCCCACGGCTTGCTGCGAACTCTTGCTCAAGTGGCGCATGCGGCGTCCCGCCAGGGTCACGACGATGGCCACGATGGGCATCGAAGCCATGCAGAACAGGGCCAGTTTCACGTCGATGCTGAACAGCAGGATCAGGTAGCCGATGGTGGCGACGGAATCGCGCACCATCACATTGAGCACATTCAAGCCCGCCTGCGACACCTGGCTGGCGTCGAAGGCCACGCGCGACTGCGTCAAACTGGTGGTGGTGGTATCGAAAAAGCGACTGGGCAGGCGCATGATGGTGGCGAACATTTTTTCGCGCAAATCGGCCTGCACCCGGCTCGATAGCCATACGGAACCGTAATCGCCGGCAAAACTGGAGACCATGCGCAGCACGGCCAGTCCCAGGATGGTGGCGGGGATGACCCACAAGTCCACCTGTCCTGCCTGTGCCGGCAGGAAACGGTCGACCCAGCCCTGCAGCATGCCCATCACGCCGGACGCGGGCGCCACCTGTGCGCTGGCCGTCGTGCGCATGGCGTCGACGACGTTTTGCAACTGGCGGATTAACAACACATCGGTGGCGGACGCCACGCCCACGGCCAGCAAAGTGGCGGCAACGATGGCGCCATAGCGGCGAAACTGGCCAACCAGGCGGAAAAACAAGAGGCGACTTTGCTGCATGCAGATGGTAAAAGTGAGGGTAAAGCGTGATTCTAACCGCTGCAACACTTACTTATGAGAAAGTCGTCGCCTTGCCGGTGGAGAACCGGCAAGGACAAGCACGGACTATCAGCTCTTTGCCACTTTCCACGCAGCGCTGCCAGCCTTGCACACTTTCAGCTTCAGGGTCTGTTCCTGGCCCTTGGCGCTCAAGCCCACCTGCACCTTGCGGCAGGTTTGCGCATCCGTCTTTTGCGTGTCGCTGACCGTGATCTCGGCGGCGATGCGCACGGAATTGCGCAAGCCTTCATTGCTCCATTGCACGGTTTCGCCATCCGTCTTGTCATTGAGCACGTCGGTGACGGCTTTCACAAAGACGGGCTTGTCGTTCTTGTTCAGGTAGGCCATCGGCGTATCGGCCAGGAAACCCAGGCCGACGGCAAAAGCGGAGGCGCTGAAGACGACGCTGCCCAGTATCAGGGTGGACAGCAATGTGGCGGGACGAATACGCATGGAAAACTCCTTGTAAAATAATAAGCGGGAACTGCTAGGGCGGCCCTTAGCCTGGATCCTCCGGCGAGATGCCCATTGTCAGCAACGCGTCGATGCAAAATCCGGCAGCCTGTCCGTTTTGCTGACGCCATCATAGCCTACGCCATACATTTGCCGCAGCATGTCCATGGTCACCGTGATATCGCGGCAAAAACCGACAAACATGACGCCCGCCTCGCTGGCCATCCGCATCGCACGCCAGGCCGGCATGCAGCTGGCCAGCTTTTGCCGCCGCGACGGCTTTGTCGACTACACGGGGGCGTAGCACCGCCGCCCTGACGGAGGAAATACAGGGCGAGCTTACCGTATGGCAACCCGATCCTACATTCTTTTCCGTAAAGCAAGTGCACGCTTGACTTGCCATGGCCGGTGGCTTTCAATGGCAATGGTTTCTAATTATCAACTTTGCCGGCTGCCACTCTCCTGGCGCGGCAGCAATGGAAGGATGGCGACGATGGCCCTGGCACAAGAGCAGCATCTGATGGATACGTGGCAAACGGGCGGCTTGAAACCGCGCGCCTGCGATTGCGGCGGCACCGTTTTCACCATCCTGCACCAGCGGGTGATGGCCGACATGCGGCGCCGGCAATTTCTCGGTGGCACGGCCGCCATGCTGACGCCGTTCATCGGCCTCGGCCTGTCCGCCGGCAACGCCATCGCCCAGCAGCCGCAAACGCAGCAGCGGCCCGTGCTGCTGACCAATCTGCGCCTGTTCGATGGCACGGGCAAGGCGCCCCGCTCCGGCATCCACGTGCTGGTGACGGGCCCGACAATTACCGCCCTGCTGCCGGCCGGCGAGAAGGTGGAAGGCGCGCAAGTGATCGATTGCCAGGGCAAGCTGGTGATGCCTGGCCTGATCGACGCCCACTGGCACACCATGCTGGCCGCCATCAACCAGGTGACGGCCATGACGTCCGACGTCGGCTATTTATATCTGGTGGCGGCGCAGGAAGCACAGCGCACCTTGCTGCGGGGCTTTACCTCCGTGCGCGATGCGGGCGGCCCCGCGTTTGCATTAAAACGCGCCATCGATGAAGGCATCGTCGACGGCCCCCGTATCTTTCCGTCGGGCGCCATGATTTCGCAAACCTCGGGCCACGGCGACTTCCGCCTGCGTTCGGACATCCCGCGTGCAGCCAATGCGCCGCTGAGCATGGCGGAAACGGCGGGCATGGCCATGATCGCCGATGGCGAGGCGGAAGTGCTGCGCCGCGTGCGCGAGCAATTGATGCTGGGCGCGACGCAAATCAAGATGATGGCCGGCGGCGGCGTCGCGTCGATGTACGACCCGCTCGACAGCACGCAGTATTCGGAACGCGAACTGCGCGCCGGCGTGGAAGCGGCGGCCGACTGGGGCACCTATGTGATGACCCACGTCTACACGCCGAAAGGCATACAGCGGGCCATCCGCGCGGGCGTGCGCAGCATCGAGCATGGCCAGCTGGCCGATGACGATACCGTGCGCATGATGCGCGACACGGGCACATGGTGGAGCCTGCAGCCTTTCCTGCAAGACGCGGATGCGAATGTGTATCCCGATGCGGCGCGCAAGGCCAGCCAGGCCATTGTCTCGGAAGGCACGGTGAAGGCGTATGCGCTGGCGCAAAAGTACGGCATCAAAACGGGCTGGGGAACGGATATCCTGTTCAACGCAAAAAACACGCCCACGCAGGGTCGGCAACTGGCCAAACTCACGCGCTTTTACGATCCCTTGACCTTGCTGGCGCAGGCGACGGGGCAGAATGGCGAATTGCTGGCCCTGTCCGGCCAGCGCTCGCCCTACCCGGGCACCCTGGGCAAGCTGGCAGCAGGCGCCCTGGCCGACTTGCTGGTGGCAGATGGCGCCCCTACGAAAAACCTCGATTTTTTGGCCCGGCCGGAAGAAAGCCTGCTGCTGATCATGAAGAACGGGCGCATCTACAAGGACAAATTGAGCGCGCCATTGGCAGGCTGAGGCCAACAGCGTTGGCAAGCGGGCAAGGCTGCCGCATAATGCGGGCATGTTCAAACTGACTTTTCTCGGCACGTCTTCCGGCGTGCCCACGCGCCACCGCAACGTCACGTCGCTGGCCTTGCAAACCACGCACAACCGCGACTGGTGGATGATCGATTGCGGTGAAGCCACACAGCACCGGCTGCAGCGCCTGCCTTTATCCGTGCACGACCTGGTGGGCATCTGCATCACCCACGTGCATGGCGACCACAGCTACGGACTGCCGGGCTTGCTGGCCAGCGCCTCCATGACGGGGCGCAAGAAACCCTTGCTGCTGATTGCCCCGGCCCCCATCAAGGCCTGGATCGACGCGACCCTGCTGCACACGGAACTGTTCTTGACGTATCCGTTGATCCACATCGACGTGGACAGCGCGCAAGTCGTGCATCAAGAAGCGGGCTTGGCTATCTCGCGCCATGCGCTGTCGCACCGCGCACCCAGCGTCGGTTATCGTTTCGCGCTGGAAACGAGCAGATGGAAGCTGGACAAGGCGGCCCTGCAGGCCGCCGGCGCGCCACCCGGCCCCGCGTGGGGACTCTTGCAGGCTGGCCAGGATGCGCTGCTCGACGATGGCACGGTATTGCACGCCGCCGCTTTCCGCCAAGTGGAAACGCAGCGCGCCACGGTGGTGATCGGCGGCGACAACGACACGCCATCGTTGCTGGCGGACGCCTGTGCCGGTGCGCAATTGCTCGTGCATGAAGCCACCTACACGGAAGCGATGCTGCAGAAAGTGGGGCCCGGCCCCACGCACAGTTCCGTGCAGCGCGTGGCGCAGTTCGCCGCAGCGGTCCGCTTGCCGAACCTGATCCTCACCCACTTCAGCGCCCGCTATCACAATGCGGACGGCATGGCCGAGCTGGAAGCGGAAGCGCGGCTGCATTACTCGGGTGAACTGTTTTTGGCGCGCGATTTCGACAGCTATGAACTCGATGCGGCCGGCGTGCTGACCAAGCTGCCGGCAAAATCCCACCAACAACCGCTTAGTGGGAATTGACGCCGTACTGCGCCGCATATTCGGCCGCCAGCGCGCGCCGCTTGCTGCTGTGACGGCGTGAGGATTTCCAGCAACTGGTCGCGGTTCTTGACCGATTGCGCGCTGCCCGCCTCGGCCGGCATGGCGATCCTACGCGAGCGATTGCGCCATGTCTTGCACCACGCCATCGCCGCTTGCATACATCAGGGCCAGGTTGGCCAGCGACGGCGGAAAGCCCGCCTGCGCGGCGGCCGTGAACAGTTCCACCGCCTTCGGTAAATTTTGCTCGACGCCATGCCCCTGGTAATACAGGCTGGCCGGCAGGATCGCCCGTGCACGCGGCCGCGTCGAATTGCTTGAATGCTTCGGCGTGATGACTGTCGTTATAAGCGAGGATGCCCGCTTCATTAAAAGATGCGCTGGAGACCGTCACGAAGATTCCTTATTCGGGGATTTTGTGGCATTGTACCCAGCACTGTTCCACGCAGAATATACGATAGGAACGGTGTGGCGCATTGCTTGATTCATGCAGTATGATCATTCTCCGCCTGATGCAATCGAAGCATTGTGCCCCAATGTCCGACCAAGAATATCGTCATGAAATTGATTGCTCTGCTTTTATCCCTGATTTCCACCTCGGCTTATGGCGGCACGCTGCATCTGGACAAAGCCGCGACAGGCAAAGTGCGGCAGGCGGCCGATATCCGTTATGCGAATCACGATGAAAAGCAGACCTACCAGCTGAAAATCGGGAAGCAGTGGATCCGTGGCAGTTGCAGCAGCAGCGGCACGGGCAATTTGCACGCGCTGCTGCTGGACATGAATTTCGACGGCCATGCCGACCTGTGGGTGACCGGTTACACGGATAGCCAGGGACGCGTCCGCTGTTCCGATGTGTGGCTGTGGGATGCGCAAGCGAAGCACTACAGTTTCAACAAGCCATTATCAGCCATTCCGAATCTGGATATCAGCATAGCCAATCAAAGAATCGAAGGCGGCATCGCCAATTGCGGCTGCGCGGCGCAATGCTTTTATGAAGACAGCTATGCCTGGCGGAAAAATACCTTAATCGCCATCGCGCGGCGCGAACAGGATTGCGAGCGCTACCGGGAATACCGCTTGAATGACAAGCAGGACTTGATCATCGTCAAGGATGAAATCATCGATGGCGACAATCCCGGCCAGCAAGCAATCGAGAATACCAAAGTAGTTGACTGGCAGCGCCTTGCGCAAACCATGCGCAAACCCTGGGAATGAGCTTTATCCAAGTTCTACTCACCATTGATCCGACACCATCGAATACATACAACACATGACGACACATCCAGCATCGATTACTTTCCATGCCGCCAAGGCGGAAGACACCCCGGCCTTCATCGCATTGCGCGGCAAGACGCGGCAAAACGCCATTTCCGCGGAGCGCCTGGCGGAAGTGGGCATTACAGCCGAGTCCTGGGCCGAGATGATGCGCTCAGGCAGCTTGCCCGGCCAGGTCTGCCATCACGACGGCCAGCTGGTCGGCTATTGCTTTGGCGAGCGCGACACGGGCGAAATCATCGTCCTGGCGCTGCTGCCGAAATTCGAAGGCTTAGGCATCGGCAAGACCTTGCTGGAATTGGTGATGACGGAACTGCGCGCGCTGGGCCATGCGCGGCTGTTCCTGGGCTGCTCCAGCGACCCCGCCTCGCGTTCCTACGGCTTTTACCGCTACCTGGGCTGGACCGCGATGGGAGAGACGGACAAGTATGGCGACGACGTGCTGGAGTTTCACTTTACGGCCTAGCGTCTAGCCAGGCACGCGGTTGGCATCCCACACGCGCAGGATCTGCGTAATGGCCGCGTCAAACACGGCGTAGCCAACGCCATCGCGGGCCTGGATCGACACGCCCGATAAAAAGCTGTCGAAGACGGCTGCCAGCGCCGCTGCATCCATACCAACGGGCAATTCACCGCTGGCCATGCCCCGCTCGACACAGTGCACGAAGCCGGCGCGCGTACGCGCGCGCGAAGCGGTCAGAGGCGCTGCCACGGCCGCATGTTCGGCAGTCGGCGCGCTCATGCAGCCGAGCGCCACCATGCAGCCGGGTGGATGCCCCGGCTCGGACTGCATGCTGGCCGACTGGCGCAATGCCAGCTCGATGGCCGCGCGCGGCGCCAGGCCATCGTCCCACAGGCATTCCGTCACGCGCGCAAAGGTATCCAGATAGCATTGCGCCGCCTCGCGGAACAGCGCTTCTTTCGAGCCGAACGCCGCATAAAAGCTGGGCGCGGAAATGCCGCCGCCCAGGCTCGCCTTGAGCTGGCTCAAGGACGTCGATTCATATCCTTGTTGCCAGAATAAAAACATGGCCTGCTCGACCGCTGCCTGCCGGTCGAACGTGCGCGGCCGTCCCATTTGCGCCATCCATCCCTCCGTTTCATCCACTTACATACTACTCGATACAGAAGTCATTGACAACGGGCCACGCCATCGCCTATATTTATACCGATCGATACATATGTACCGCCACGACGCTCGGGGGCACTCCTGCGCCCGATCTCTTTACAAGGATGTTTGCCGTGAATCACGCCACTGTCACTACCGGAGCCAGCCCCGCGCTGGCCGACCGCCTCCCCATCGCCGGCCTGCTGGCCCTGGCCATGACGGGTTTTATCTGTATCGTCACGGAAACCTTGCCCGCCGGCTTGTTGCCGCAGATTAGCGCCGGCCTCGGCATCAGCGCCGCGCTGGCCGGGCAAATGGTCACGGCCTATGCGCTCGGCTCCTTGCTGGCGGCCATCCCGCTCACCATCGCCACGCGCGGCTGGCGCCGCCGCAACGTGCTGCTGCTGACCATCATCGGCTTTCTCGTGTTCAATACCGTCACTGCCCTGTCGTCCCACTACTGGCTGACCCTGGCTGCCCGCTTCTTTGCCGGCATGGCGGCCGGATTGGCGTGGAGCTTGCTGGCCGGCTACGCGCGGCGCATGGCGGCGCCCCACCAGCAAGGCCGCGCCCTGGCGCTGGCCATGGTGGGTGCGCCCGTCGCCCTGTCCCTGGGCGTGCCGCTGGGCACCTTGCTCGGCTCGCTCGTAGGGTGGCGCGCCACGTTCTGGATCATTTCCGCCCTGACCCTGGTGCTCATCGCCTGGGTGCTGGCGAAGGTGCCGGACTACCCGGGCCAGTCCGTCCATGAGCGCCTGCCCCTGCGCCGCGTCTTCACGACACCGGGCGTGCGCCCCGTGCTGGCCGTCGTCATCGCCTGGATGCTGGCGCACAACATTCTCTACACCTACATCGCTCCGTTCGTGGCCCCTGCCGGATTGACGGGGCGCATCGACCTGGTTCTGCTTGTCTTCGGCGCTGCCGCCATGGCCGGCATCTGGATCACGGGCAAGCTGGTCGAGCGCCATCTGCGCGCCACCGTGCTGGCCAGCTTGGCTACTTTCGCCCTGACGGCACTCGTACTGGGCGTCGCGGCGCACTTGCCTGCCGTCATCTACCTGGGCATGGCCGTCTGGGGCCTGAGCTTTGGCGGCGCGGCAACGCTCTTGCAAACGGCGCTGGCCGACACGGCCGGCAGCGGCGCCGACGTGGCCCTGTCGATGAATGTGGTGGCGTGGAATGGCGCCATTGCAGCCGCGGGCGTGGTAGGTGGCACCTTGCTGGAAACCTGGGGCGCGGGCGCCTTCCCGTGGGCCATGGTCGCTTTGCTCCTGCTGGCATTCCTGGTTGCCTGGTCGGCCAGCGCGCACGGCTTCAGGCCGGGACGGCGCAGCGGTGCGGCACCCGTGGCCGGGCATTGAAATTGGCTTATTGAATCGCCGGTACCGTCACGATGCGGGGCACGTGCCCCGTGTGCGCAAGGAAACTGAGTAAGGTGGCATGCGGCAGCGCCACCGTGGCCGTGTTGCGCAGCGGATGGGCTTGCATAGAATCAGCTTCCCATACGGCCTGGTCCAACACCAGTTCCACCGCCTGCGCGCTGTCGTGGATCAGCGCAAACAGGCTGACGGAGCCGGGCGCGATACCCAGGTGCTGCAGCAGGCGCTCGGGCGAGGCCATGCTCAACTTACTCGCCGGCAGCAAGCGCCCCAGCGCCGCCAGGTCGATACGCTTGTCGGAAGGCACGATGACGAGAAAATGCCGGCGACCCTTTTCGTCGCGCACGAACAGGTTTTTCACCATCAGGCCGGGCATGGCAGGCACGTGGATGAGCGCTTCGGCGATAGTGTGCACAGCCGGATGCTCGACGAATTGGCAATCGCCGGCGCTGCTTGCCAGCCAGCGGGACAGGGGGTTGGGCATGGTGACTCCTCAGCTCGGACGCGATGAGGGATTGTATGTTGTTGCGCCGTTCGCTTGCTGTCGCCGCTAAGGTTTTTTCTCCGCCTCTTCTTTATCGGCGGCCGCCAGCCCCCAGTCATTCCAGCCTTCCCCAAACAGCTCGATGGGATGCTGCGTGCGCTCGGAACCATTTCCGCAGCGCATGGCATCCGGCGGACAATACTTGTCGCAGCCCCAGCAAATGCGTTCAGGGTTCTTGGGGTTTAATGGAAAAGGCTTGGCCATGGAGTGGGCGACAGAGTCGGTTGAGGTCTCTTCGACGACTGTAGACCTGGCGCGGGCGCAGGTCAAACGAATTCCAATGAGCAATTTGTCCGGGGTCAATTCTATGCAGATAGGTGGTGTGGCGGCAAAACACAGTACCCTGGCGCTGTCGAGGGTGAGGGATTGGGTCTTGGCGATGCGACTGGGGTCTTGTGCCAGCGCTTCGGCGAGGGTGTAGACGGGTTTCATCAGGCGCAGGAGTGCTTGAAAACGCTCACTCAATGTTTGCGCCGAACGACGTATGCATTGCCGGCCAGTTCAAAACCGAGCGTCGGATAGTAGGACATGGCATCGGGGGCGGAGAGCAATATCAAGGACACTTCGTCGCCGATGATGGCCTGGGTGCGCCTGACCAGCTCTTTGCCGATACCCAGGCCCTGGTATTGCTTGTCTACCGCCAGGTCCGAGAGATAACAGCAATACGCAAAGTCGGTCAGCGACCGGGCCAGCCCCACAAGCTCACCATCTACCCATGCCGACAGCAAAAGGCAAGGCGCGGCAAACATGCGCGCGATTCTCGGGAGATTATCAGTCGGGCGCTTGATGCCAGATTGATCGAAGACACGAACAACATCCAAGGGATCAAGAGGAAAGTTATGACGATATTCGACAGTGATATTTTTCATTGGTTCACGGGAGTAAGGAGATCGCGCAGGGGAAATCCCTGCTATGCACATAGCATAACCAGCGATGATCCAGGCATGTGGACGATACGGCATAAGTGAAAAGTGCGGATCCCCGTCTCGCCTTTGCGCCGATGCTTGAGCGCCTGTGTCGCGAGCGAGAAACGCCGCCAACTGCCTGCCTCGTCGGCGGTCATCGCGTGAAGGCGGCAGGAGCGCGCGCCAGAGGCTCCATGATGCCAGCGGTCACATCGCCGGCCGGTCCGTTCAGTTATTAAACCGCCTCCTATCTGTTAAAATAGTTGAAAACTTTAATAATTAGACCATGAATAACCTGAATTTTTTAAATACAAGGAATGTGCTTAGCAAATGAAAGCCATTATATTCTGCACCAGCTTTATAAAAGATGCCCCATCATGGGAAAGCCGCTATCAACGGTGGCTCGATTACTACGAAAACATTCCAATCAATGCAGTAAAGAAGATAATGATTGATGATGGGTCGCCATTTATTCCACCTGCCGAAATCATCAATACAGTTTCCCATAGCGTTCCGCTGGCTTCGAATGGCGATAAAAACCTCATCATTCGCTTCGACAACAATCTTGGACGACAAAGCGGGGCCGACTACCCGGGCTGGTGGCGCAGCTTTCTCCACTCGGTCAAGGTGGCAAATGAATTAGGCGTGGACAAAATAATCCATATCGAGTCGGACGCCTATATCATGACGCCTCGCCTGGTAAATTTCATCAATGAAATCGAATCAGGCTGGAATGTCCTTTGGTCCCCGCGCTATCGTTTCCCAGAAACTGCCATCCAAGTTATCTGCAGAGATCAATTCGCCATTTTTGAAAAATTCAAGGACGACCATCCCGGTTATTCTTTCCCGGACATTGCGGAAAGATTGCTTCCTTTCACCACCGTGCACAAGCAGTTCAAAGGCGACCGCTACAGCGACTTCACGAAAAACAGATGGATATTTCGTTCGCGAAAATTCAACAAAATCCCAATTTTTAAACGGGAATTTTTCTGGGAAACGATACCGCCGGATGCAGACTTTGTCACGCAAGGCATTAGCCGCCAACAATTCGTATTTAAACGGGATGAAGAAGCTTGACCTTGTCATGGCGGGGAACTCGCCAACCCGCACATGCCAGGTAATGGCGCAATAAGCGGTTCCGTCATGCGGGCAGGAACTGGTATGGCGTGAAGCTCCAGCCGCGCCATAGACAAAATGCATGCCCGCATTTAACGCTCCTCAAGACCGAGGCGGCCAGGTCACGCAAGCAGGCGCGCTGAAACTTATCTGATAAAGAGCAAACTTGGCAAGGATTGTAAATATGTTGCGACTGTTACGATTGAATAAACGCGTGTACGCCCCCCTTGTTAGCTCCTTTTTTCTTGTTGCCGGCATCTCATCGGCACTCGCTAGCACTCTTGACGAAGATCGGACACGAGGTGACATACATGGATTGTTTGAGATAAGGGATGCAGCTGTAAAGTTCATTGCTGCAGAGAATCTGAAAAATGGAACAAGGTGGCAGGCCATGAAGCCGAACCGGAAGATTCTGGTTGCCAGATGCGCGGTATCTTTGCATGTGAAATGGGTTCCGAAAAGTCATGGCCTGTCTGGACAAAATGTTGCTGTCAGTTGCGACCAGACCGTAAATCCCACGACACAAAAGAAATGGGAAGTGTTCGTACCAATCGATAAGGGGCCGATGGCGCATAAATGATCATATCCGGGTCATGATCGATACAATTACCCATGCTCCACGAGGGCCAAGTCCTTACCAATGGCACCACAATTTTGCAACTAAAATCACTAGGCCAGTGTAACCGGACAACGGCACATATAATAATGGATTAAAATTTTACTGACACCACAAGATCACATGAAAATATCATTCATCGCCTTGCTAGGAATTCTATCGCTAATTCAAACATCACCAGCCTTCGCGGATAATGTCAACGGGAAAAATCTCTATATACAGAGATGTGCCATGTTCCACGGAATAGATATCAAAGAAACAGGACCATTGGCTAATAAAAGCAACCCTCCCACACCTGATCTTACAACATCCGCTTTCAAAAAACGACTAAAATATTATCCGGGTGTTATTATATCATCAATCATACTTCGTCCAAATGGCGACTTAATCCCAAAAACTTTGCGAGAGAATGGTATTAAGCTATCGCTGCACTCTTGGGGAATTAAGGATTTTCGCGATTTAAATCAATACATGAGTGGTGTTATTTCAAATCATCGATGATTTTTAGCTAAGCGTGGGACACAGAAATCTAAGAGTCACATTCAGGGCGCGAGGTTCAGGCCTGCCATTTTGCACACGGACTGATGCGTTGGGCGCCGTGAAAGCTGGCTCAGTCGAAAAACTGATTAGAACCACGAACGCGCGCCCTCAGCGCGAATCTGCCGTCTAACGGCAGCAGGGAAAGAATTCGAGGCGGGCTGGGCCGGTATGCCCAGCCCTTCGAATCTCACACGCAAGGCGCCGCCCTGCTCGCTTCCGCCAGGTAATAAAAAACCGCCCGACGGCGGTAATGCCGTTCAAGCTACTGATGACGAAATAATAAAAATAAATCAGATACTGACAAAAACTGACAGTCACCCCATGTATGATCGGCGAATTAAAAGCTGAAATAGTACAAGGATAAATTCACCATGGCTGTTTTTACTCATTCTTCAGGTCAGTACTTATCAGTTGATGATGCTGAAATATACTTTGAAATCATAGGTAATCCGATAGGGAGTCCATTGCTTTTGCTGCATGGCGGCTTAGGCAACCTCACAGACTTCAATGGTATTGTCGGACAACTTGCAAGTGAATTTAGATTGATTGGCATTGATTTTCGTGGACATGGCAAGTCGACGCTCGGGAAATCTCGACTGACCTATCAGCAATATCAAGCAGATGTTGAAGCTATTGTCGCGCACTTGAGCATCGATTGTTTTTCCATACTGGGCTTTAGTGACGGTGGCATCACTGCCTTGCGCATGGCAGCTGAAACCCCTTCACGGATTAAGGGTCTTGTGGCGGTGGCGGCTCAAAGTCAAATGGAGGCGGACGACCCGGTCCTTCCCATGTTAAGTGGCGTGACAGCTGATTTCTGGGAGACAATGTTCCCCGACGCAGTCTCCTACTACAGAGAGAACAATCCAGAGCCAGATTTTGATGCGTTGATCAAATCAGTTGTATCGCTCTGGACAAATATCAACCACAGTGCTTATCCTGGCAATCTGATCAAACAGATCACGGCACAAACGTTGCTGGTGCGTGGTGACGAAGATCATATTTGCTCTCTAAAGTGCAGCGCTGAACTACGAGATCAAATAGAAGGTTCTGCCTTCTTGAACATCCCTTATGCAGGGCACGAGGTATACAAAGATTCTCCTATTTTATTCATGGAGGTGGTGCACGATTTCCTCATCAATCGGATTACTAATAAATGTTAGTTATCTAGTTTCGTGCTGATCTGCATTGGCGGCACCAAACGGTTCCGGACGCGAGTTTTTGGCCAATAATTTCTTTGCGAAGGGACTTGAGCATGAAGCGCAAACATTTTCCGGTATAGCAATGATTGCAACCGACGCGAAGGCATAGCCACTAAAATACCTACACACGAATATCGGTACAAAAAAGCCTTTGTGTATCGACATCCCATGCATGATGACGCCAAGCAGGGACACGCATGAGGAATTGAAGGAACTGGGATTCGAGGGGTTTTACGACAGGATTGCGGCGTTCGCAAGGGTATGTATGACGGGAGGATCAATCTGCGAGGGTCAATCCTTCCGGAAAACGAACATTGAAGTTCTTCGGAATGTCAAGAGTGCGATAAAAAAGCCAGTCAAATGACTGGCTTTCTTTATTATGCTGGACTTTCTTGAAACTGTTTTGCATTATCACAAATTTCATACCATGCAGGCTTGGAGCCAACATAAACATGAAATTGTATTCTTACCTCAGGGTCACCATCCAAGCAGTTAACTGATATTGGAAATGAATCATTCTCTGAACCAATTTCGCCCAAAGAAGTTCCACAGTTTTTGCAAAAAGTTCTTGCATATTTAAAGGGAGGCTCTGGCTCATATCGTTGAATAAATTCTCGCCCCTCCAGCAAGGTAAATGAATTTTTATCAACGAAGGCCAAGGCACTCGCTCCAGCCTTCCGACAACGAGAACAGTGACACATGCCCATCATGCTTGGGGGTGATGCCAATTCAAACTTTACTGAGCCACAGCAGCAACTGCCTTTGATCATCAGGTGTCCTTTTTGAATGTTGATACTGTATTTTTACACAGTACTTCTAGATAGGCAAGGTACACATGGAGGAATTTTTCAGAACCCAAAACAGAAAGCACAGTGCGGGCGCGAGGGTCTGCCATTTGTACACAAACTGATGCGTTAGCCGTCGTAGAAGCTGACTCAGTTGATAGCTAATTGGAGGTTTCGGGGCGGGCTGGGCCTGTAGGCAACCCATCGAATCTCACACACGGGGCGCGAAGGCGCCCTGCTCGCTTCCGACAAGCAATAAAAAATCGCCCGAAGGCGGTTTCTTTATTTTCTGGCGGAAGCGGTGCAATGCGAATGACTAAGCTTTATGCGGCTTCTACAAGCCAAATAACATTCGTACCTACTTTGCTACCTACGAATGAACATCGGAACAAAAATTCTTTGCGCACACGCCCCCCAGGCGCGACGACATCAAGGTAAGCGTAAAGTCAGCGCCGTCTTGAGCCTGGCGTTGATTTGGCAGATGATGGCATCACACCACTGGGAAGCGGCATGTTTTTTAAGCCGAGGGAGCTGCGCGGCGCAGTTCCAGGGCAGGAAGTCGTCGACCCGGTTGACCGGATGATCGGCGATATTGGTTGTGCCCCCCCCCTACCATTAGATCCAGGGTGAGCAACATGGCAGTCTGCTGCCCTGACCCCGGCTGCTGCTCCCCGCTTTTGTCGACACTAACCCCGCTGTTTTTGTTGGCAATGCTGCGCCGCGTAGAGGTTTTGGTGAAAACAAACAGCCTAGCCCAAACTTTCCACCGTTCGTCGCAAATCCAGGGAGCCTCGGGCAACGCTCGATAAGATTAGCCCATCCAATTAATGAAAGGGAAACTTATGCGCATTCGTCTATGGCTATTGCCAGTCCATGCTTCAGGCCGCGCGCTACGCCTGGGAGCCTTACTGGGGGTGGCGGCATGTAGCGGACCCGCCCACGCGGGCGAGTCCGATATAGCCGGGCGTATCGCCGGCGGGCTGCGGCAGCGGGTGGACATCGCAGGCGAGCCGGCGCAGACCTTCGATATCCAGCAGCGCCTGCGCCGCTATAAGGTCTCCAGCGTCAGCGTGGCGGTCATCCGCAACGGCAAGATCGCTTGGGCCGGCGTCTACCGGCAACCGTCCGCACCTGCGGCCGACACCGACACGCTGTATCAGGCCGCGTCCATCAGCAAGGGCGTGACCGGCGCGCTGGCGCAGCGGCTGGCGGGCAGCAACAAGCTCCAGCTCGATAGTCCGGTAGACGCCTGCCTGCGGCCGTGGACCCTGCCCGCCGGACAGCAAAGCCCCGAGCATCCGGTGACCTTGCGCAATTTGCTCAACCACACCGCAGGGGCGACCGTGTCCGGCTTCCCCGGCTATCCACCGTCGCAGGCGATCCCTACGGACCTTCAGGTAATCAAGGGCGAGCCGCCGTCGCTCACGCAGGCGGTCGCCATCCAGACCATCCCGGGCGCCGCCCATGCGTATTCCGGCGGCGGCTACACCATCGCCCAAGTCGCCATGCAGCAATGTCTGCGCACGCCTTTTGCGGAGTTGATGCGCCAGCAAGTACTGCAGCCGCTGCAGATGCGGCGCAGCACATTCGCGCAGCCATTGCCGGCGGCAGAACACAACCGCGCGCGCGGCCACTACGCCGACGGCAGCGAAGTCGAAGGTGGGGCCTTCGTCTATCCCGAACTGGCGGCCGCCGGTCTGTGGACCACGGCCAGCGACCTGGCGCGCTTCGCCATCGGTGTCCAGCGGTCGTGGAAAATCGGCACGGCCTTTCTGAGCGCCACCGAGGCGCGCGATCTGCTGACGCCGGCGCTGAACAATTATGCGCAGGGCTTCTTCGTGCTCGGCGATGGCGAGCACAAACGCTTCATGCATGCCGGCGGCAACACCGGCTTCAAGAGCGCCTACGCAATGTATCTCGACAGCGGCAACGGCGTAGTAGTAATGACCGACGGCGACAACGGCAGCTATCTTGGCGGCGAGATCGTCAAGGCGGTGGCGTCTGCCTACGACTGGCCGGACTTCAAACCTCGCCTGGCCCAGACGGCGCCGCTGGACCTGGCAACGGCCACACGCCACGTCGGCATCTACCAGCTCGACAGCTTCGAGGGCCGTTTCGCCAACCGCTACGAACTGCGCTTCGACGGCAAGGACTGGACGATGGTGATGCCGGACATCGGCGCCACCCGCCTGGTGCCGACCGGCAAAACCAGCCTGGTGTCCCCCGAGACCGGCGATATCATCGAACTGACGCAGGATGGCGCCCAAGATTTGCTGTTGATCGGGGGGCGCAAGGCCCACCGCAGCCCGGACAGCTGAATCGGCAACGGTAGCGCCAACTCGGCAAGAGCGTACGAGGCGGTGCTGGCCAGCAACGATCACGACGAGCATCCAGACCTGCGCGCCATGGTCGCCATGGTCGATTGCCGCATCGTGGCCGAGCGTTATTACAACGGCGAGACCGCCGACGCGCTGCATGACAGTCGTGTCGACTTGCATTCCTTCGCCACAAGCCAGCAATAATTGCGACTGACCTGTCATTGTGTGAAATTCGTGTGCCGATGTCCTATACTGAGATCGACACTCAGGAATAACTCGTTGGCTATTGTCAGAGTCCTGACCCCTGAGTCTTCATAGGAATCTATGGCCTCCATCGCCCATTCTCTGCATCAGACGATTCAACTGGTGATTACACAGCGCCCCGACGCAGTGGTAAACACCAGCATCGATCTATGGAAGATGCTAGCTTCGACGCTCAACTCGACCATTGGCGAAGTTGGATTTCACACCCTATTTTTGCGCAGCGTTTACACCACCGGGAAGACTTTCCCTTGGATGATGCCAGGGCATGCCTTTCAAGCAGCCGAATTCGAATTTGAAAAGCTACGAGCATGTCTTGAAGGGCAAGTGATCACGGAATCCAGTGCAGCCAGTGCCAGTTTGCTAAACACTTTCGTCGACATGCTTATCTTACTGCTTGGTGAACAGTTGACGACAGTCATCTTAAGGTCGGCTTGGCGTGATCGTTGTGCCGAGATGCACGCGCCCCCCCGTGCGGACAAGTGCCTCCAATAAACGTAGTTTTTCTGGACAGGCGCCTGCGCCAACGCTTGTCGCACGGGATGCCCTGCGCTTTGTGTCCAAGAACTCACTCCATGATACTTGTTCCACCAAAAACCACGTACCATATCCCCGGCAACCAGCAGCAGTCTGCTTAGGACTTCAATACGGTCAAAGCATCCACGTTAGTTATATCACCTAACTTCTGCGCATTGGTCGTCACTTGGGGTAGCTTTGGATCACCTATCAATAGTGGCGACGTCGGGGTTTTTCTATGAGAAATGGTGAGTACGCGGAGGGCTATCTCCAACGGAACCCCGCTCCTCCTAAGATACTCTGCCGCACTAATTGTACCGAGCATCGCTTGAAAGATGATTCCCACATCTATTTTCTGAGCAGTCAGAATATCGCTTCTTGTATGTGAAGTGGAGCCTTCGTGATCCATTACTGTATTTGAAGTGATTAACATGTGGTTTCCTCTGGGTGACATCTAAGGTCGGGCACGAATTTCTTTGTTCTGGCGCCATGTCGATATCCTCCGCGCTATCAGCTTGATTTGTTTATTTCCTTCCACATTTCTTCGCGTGCCCTATAGATACGGCTGCGTACCGTGCCTATCGGGCGAGCTATTTTCTTAGATATTTCCTCGTAGCTCAAGCATTCTATTTCACGAAGACAAAAAGTTAGCCGCAAGGTGGCGGGCAAGGCCATAAATGCACGTTCAATTTTTTGATTGGTCTGCATTGCAATATATTTCTCTTCGGGATTATCTGAATAATTTATGTTATTTGTTTCATGTGATGCCTTATACAATTCCATGGCGTCGAGAAACCGTATATTTTCCCCATATTTTTCGTCATGAAATTTTCTTGCGCTATCGGTGGCAATGATAAATAGCCAAGAAGTAAAATTCAAATTACCCCGAGATGGCATAATTTCTTGAAATGCTTTTATAAAAACAATTTGAATAACATCTTCGATATCATGCGGATCACAAAGCATTAGAGCGACGATATGTTTTACCTTTGATCTGTATTTTATATAGAGTTTTTCAAATGCCAGATTATCGACACAGAGAAATTTTCCCACCAAGAAATTGTCATTACTATCCGTCACTAATCTAGTCCCACTTTTGGTAGAAATTGAATGTCAAGATTAGCAGGCACAACACATTTATGCGGACGTGCGTCCTTTAAGTTGATTTGAATCAATACATTCCGAGAAGAAATTTATTCTATGAATTATTTTGCTATCATAAAGAGCCACTAGTTGGCATATTATTTCCTGAATTGCAATCTTCTATTGTATTTTGAAAACACATATTTCATTAAGGAAATTTAATTAAAGTTCCATATTAAATTTCTATCGGAGCAGGCTTGATCCAATTTCTTAAATATGTTTCCATATTAAAATTCCCTTTGATATCAAATATAACTTGACATGTGAAATATATGTTTTCTATGATAATTATTTATTTCCGTAGGGAATTTATTATTTCTCTTCATTTATTTTTAAGGAAATTATTTATTTGGTAATTTTATTAAAAATTGGACAGGAACCATTGTGGATAATATAATAATTTCCACCTATTTCATCGAGTTTACGCGTCGAACTAACAGGGTTTTACGAACGATAGATGAACGGGCAGGCCGGGTAAAGATCGACATAAAGGATATGGCTAAACCATTTGATACTTTGATTGTCGATGCGTGGGTGATTGAAAAAGATGGAGTGCTTTGGCTTGTGCATGAAACTGGTGCTGGCTATACGGTGGATATCCTGCTATCGAAAGCTTTGCGCTTTTCGCGCCAGCCGAAGTTGTAAAGTCCACATCAAAGAATCTACCGGGTATTTAGAAAAACCAATCCGAGGCGGACTCGCTCAGCGGCTAGCCAGTATTGATTAATGCATGTACCAAGAGACTGCAATACAGCCCCACCAGCGTGCAAACACCAACATTTGCACGCCATTGCACCAGTCGCACAAAAAATCGCTCAAAGTGCGTCAAAATGCGTCAAATCGCGTGCCCCCTCTTCGCCCCGCCGCACCAGTCCTCATGCGCCTTCGGCCATGGCGCAAATTTGAGTCAAAAGAGCCCTGACTAGCGGGCAGGTGTGGAGGGGGGGACAACAGCGCGCGCCGGGCCGAAATGGGCTTTTTTCTTGCTTCCATAGCATCATCAATAGCCAGGACGTGAAAAAGCCGCCTCGTGGGCGGCTTGTGCGGTGGCTGTGGCGCGCTGGCGCGGCTGGGCTGTCGCGGCCCCGCCCTGCCGGCTATCACGGCGTGGCGGTCATCCTGTGCGGCCGGCGCGGGCCTTGGCCGCTTGCTCTTTCTCGTAATCGTCGCGGCAGTCCACATTGCAGAACAGCAGTGTGGGCGCCAGCGCCTCGTCGCAGTAATGGCAGCAGCCATGCGCCACCAGGGCAACGTGGTGGCGAGTGCCACCGCCTCCCTCTCCTTCGAATACCGCTTCAAGCTTAACCTGATCGTCACCGACTACGCGGGCGACGCCGACGCCATCATGGTGGCCCTGATCGCCTGGCTGAAAGTCCATCAGCTCGACCTGCTGGCCAATGAAGAGCGGCGCAAGCACGGCATCGCCTTCGAAGTCGATTTTAACAACCATGAAACGGTCGATATTTCGATCAAGCTGGACCTGACCGAGTGCGTGACCGTCAAGACCGGCGAAGCGGGCCGCCTGGACATCAAGCACCTGGCCGAGATACAGCACATGCCTGCCTACGCGGACGAGTTCTGGAAGCTGTACGACGGCGACACCCTGCTGACCGAATGGCGCACGCCCGAGGCGACGCCATGAGCGACGACCTGCACGCGCTGGAAGCCTGGGCCGGCGCGCTGCTGGCCAAGCTGCAGCCGGCCCAGCGCCGCGCCATCAATCACAAGGTGGCAATCGACCTGCGCCGCAATCAGGCGCAGCGCATCAAGGCACAGCAGGGACCGGACGGGACCGCGTATCCGGCGCGCAAGCGGCGCAAGGAGCTTAAAGGAAAGAATGGACGCATCAAGCGAAAAAAGCGACCATGTTCGCCAAGATTCCCACCGCAAAATACCTGAAGGTGAAGGTGACCGGCGACCAGATCCAAGTCGGCTTCTTTGGCTGGGTGGCACGGGTGGCGCATGTCCATCAGTATGGCCGGCAAGAACGCGTTACCAAGAAAGGGCCGGCCTACAAATACCCTGCACGTCCATTACTAGGACTAACCGAGACGGATAGAGCGTTGATACGCTCTTCTTTTTTGCGCCACATAAGCGTGGGCGAATGAAAGCAACGCCTCAGTGCGTATTCCGGTCAACGTGACCGCTGATTCCGGTCTATCGTGACCGCTGCGCATTCAATGATGTTACGCGGCTAAATTGTAGTCGGTGCGGTCACGATGGATCGATATTTTTCTC
>NZ_JBNYXM010000048.1:0-22216 GCF_051380665.1 Janthinobacterium lyxosi | reverse complement strand
TTGACCTACCTGGTGCGACGCTACGGATTGGATAACATGCCGATCGATGCCGAGTACCTGCCGATGAGCGAGGCGCAACTGTCTATCGCGCTGGGAGCGTGACATGGCCATCACCACCGAAACCGGCGCCGGCCTGCCCGATGCCGAATCCTACGCCAGCATCGCCGCGGCGGACGCGCGCTGCGCCAGCCTGCGCGGCCAAGAGTGAGCACCGTGGTGATGCATATTGAGATTCGCGTGGCATGGTGGTTATTTCCCTATCTGAACACCGTTGGCGCACTGTGTTATCTGTTCGGCGTTGAGCCAAGCATGGATCGAGTCGACTACTGGGTTCGCAAGGGTCTGACAATAAAGCCGGTGGCCATCTGATGGGGCGCCTTACTACCCTGAAGTCTGGTCTTGCTGTACTGCCTGCCAGGGTTCCAGTGCTGGTCGCAGGCTCGTGGCGCTCATCTACCCAAAGTAGCACCAAGCGCGGCTACAGCTACGCCTGGCAGAAGGCCCGCGCCGGCTATTTGCGCAGCCACCCGCTGTGCGTGTACTGCCTGCGTGAAGCGGCGTATTCGTCGGTTCGCGACCTGACGCCCAGCAAGGCCATATTGCGGTGCTCTGAGTTGGGCCTGGCCATCCCCAAGGCTTCGGTGGTCGATCACATCGAGCCGCATCGAGGCGACCAGGTGCTGTTCTGGAACAAGTCCAACTGGCAGTCGCTGTGTGGCACCCACCACAGCGCAGACAAGCAGCGCGAAGAGGCGGCCGGGCTGGCGTCTCACATTTTTAGTATTCGATAGAGGTGCAAATGAATGCAGTCCCTGGCTTCGATGGCTATTTCGCCACCGAGGACGGGAGGGTTGTGTCTATGCGATCCGGAGCCCCACGCGAGCTTCAGCAGCGAGTGAGGGACGGCTACTGGTATGTCACGCTGCGCATCAGGATGCACGGGCGTGTTCATGCAAGGCCTCAGCCAGTGCATCGGCTCGCTCTACTGGCGTTCAAAGGCGTCCCGCCAACAGCGGATCTCATGGCCCGCCACATCAACGGCGACAGCCTGGATAGTAAGGCCGCCAATCTCGCTTGGGGAACAGCAAAGGACAACGCAGCGGACGCTATGCGCCATGGCACGGTCGGACCAGGAATGAAGGCTCGCCGTCGCAAGCTGAATGAAGATCAAGTAAGGCAAATACGTCGGCGCTTTCAGGCAGGCGAGATGGGCGCCGTGTTGGCGCGCGAGTATGGCGTTTGCGAGAGCTACCCATCGCAGTTGTCCAGGGGAGTTCATTGGGCTCACCTCTCGGCGTGAGGGTACCCGGGGGCGAAAAGTTCCCGACCCCTCGCCGACCTAGACCGCGTCCTCTCCCACGCGCAAAAAAATCTCCGGTTTTGAAAAAAGGAATTCAGCAAATGGCAGGCGTCAAAGGAAAGAGCGGCGGCGCCCGCCTCAATGCGGGAGGTGCCCGACCCGGTGCGGGCCGAAAGCCCAAGAGTCCACCCGGGGAATCAGCAAACGTTAAAACTCACGGCGTGACCACTGAGCTTGAGCCTCAGGACTACGGCGGTGCGCTCAAGCGTTCAAAGACCGAGCCGGTCGAGATATCTGAGCGAGACATGCTCCAGTTGTTGCAGGACATCGCCTTGGGTCGCGTCGATGCAAGTAATACCCAGGTGCGGGCAGCGATTGCGGCGGTGCAATACACCCATGCGAAAAAAGGCGAGGTGAGCAAGAAAGATGAGGCTGGGGCGCGTGCGCGAGCTGCGGCCAGTGGTAAAAACGCAGTTCGTCAAGGGCCCCGCCTAGCGGTTTCGAATAAATGATGGAATGGACAACAGCATGCCCCGATTGGGAGCGTCGCATCGTTGCGCGCGAATCTTTAATTGTTTGCCCTCCGCTGTTCCCCGAGGTGGCCGAAGACGCTTGGAGCCGATGCAGTGATTTCCGGTTGGTAGATGTGATCGGGCAGCCTCTACTCGGGGACGCGTCGCTGCCATGGTTGCGCGACCTGGTGATGACGGTATTTGGAGCCGAGAACCCAGAAGACGGCCGCCGACTGATCAACGAATATTTTCTAATGGTCAGCAAGAAGAACGCAAAAAGCACGATTGCCGCCGGCATCATGCTCACTGCACTGCTGATGAACTGGCGCCAGTCCGCGGAATTACTGCTGCTCAGCCCAACCAAGGAAATTGCGGACAACAGTTTCAAGCCGATTCAGGATTTCATCAACGCCAGCGATGAACTTTCGGGGATGCTCAAGGTGCAGCCATATTGGCGAATGATCACCCATTTGGAAACTGGCGCCACGCTGAAGGTGGTAGCTGCCGACAGTGACGCCGTCAGCGGCAAAAAAGCTAGCTTCGTGTTTGTGGATGAACTGCACGAATTCGGAAAGCAGGCCAAGGCCTCAAATATGCTGCTGGAAGCTACAGGCGGCCTGGCCTCGCGCCCCGAGGGCTTCGTGATCTACGCGACCACTCAGTCGGCGGAGCCGCCAGCAGGCGTGTTCAAAGCGAAGCTGGATTACGCTCGCAAAGTGCGCGACGGCGTGGTGGTGGACCGAAAATTTCTACCGCTGATATACGAATTCCCGCGCGCGATGATCGAGAGCGGCGCATATCGGGACTTGGAGAACGCTTACATTACGAACCCGAACTGGGGTGCGTCGGTTGACATCGAGCGAATTACTCAGCTGCACGCCCAGGCCAAAGAGGGGGGCGAGCAAGAATTTAAAGGATTCCTGGCCAAGCACCTGAATGTGGAAATCGGACTCAACCTGCGATCTGATCGCTGGGCCGGCGCCGAGTTCTGGGAAGCGGCCGCGATTCCTGTCTTTACCCTGGAAGAACTGATCGCGCGCTGCGATGTGGCAACGGTGGGAATTGATGGCGGCGGACTTGATGATTTGCTTGGCCTGACTGCAACCGGGCGCGAGCGCGGAACGGGGCGACTGATGGCATGGTTCCATGCTTGGGCTCACGAAATCGCGCTCGAGCGCCGGAAGGAAATTGCACCGGCGCTGCTCGATTTTGCAAATCAGGGTGATCTGACGATAGTAAAGATGCCGGGCGACGATGTCATACAGGTGGCCGACTACGTATGCCAGCTAAACGACGCTGGCCTGTTGCCAGAGAAGATGGCCATCGGCGTGGATGCCGCCGGCATCATCGACATCGTAACGGAGTTGGTGAGCTCGAATCGCGGAATCACGATGGAACAGATTATCTCGATCCGCCAAGGCTATTCGCTGAACGGCGCCATCAAATCGACCGAGCGACAGGTGGCGGCGAAGACGCTGGTGCACGCCGGCCGGCCGATTATGAATTGGTGCGTCGGTAACGCGCGCATTGAGGATAAGGGTAATGCCATCCTGGTGACCAAGGCCGCATCGGGCAAGGCCAAGATCGACCCGCTGATGGCACTTTTCAACGCAGTCTCGCTGATGGCACTGAACCCTGTTGGCAAGGGAAATTCGGTGTACGAATCGCGCGGCATAAGGACTGTATAACCCATGAGCTTTTTAGATTTCTTCCGGCCAGCTGCAGCGCCGGAGGCGCAGTCACGCCCAGGCGATTTGGACGAAGTCTCGGCGCCAGCCGCCCCAGCGCCGACAGCGCCGAACGTCCAGGCGTCGACCGGGCATCTGTTTGCTGGCCTGGACGATCCCGACCTGCTGGCCTTCATGCGCACCGGTGGCGAGACCGCCTCGGGCGCCTACGTCAATGCGTCGAAGGCGCTGCAGAACATGGCCCTGCTGCGCTGCGTCACGCTGATCTCGGAATCGATCGGCATGCTGCCGCTCAACCTGGTCGAACGTGGCGATGAAAAGAAATACGCCACCAAGCATCCGCTCTACAGAATTTTGAAGGCCAAGCCCAACACCTGGCAGACGGCCTATGAATTCAAATCGTTGATGCAACTGCGCGTGATGATGCATGGCAATGCTTACGCCCGGGTGATCTGGTCGCGCGGCCAGGTGCTGCGCCTGATCCCGATGTGTCCAAAGCGCGTGACGGCCGAACTGGATGACAGCTGGAATATGGTCTACACCTACACCCGTAAGGACGGTGGGCTGATTACGCTGCCGGCCGCGGAAGTGTTCCACCTGCGCGACCTGTCCGAGGATGGCATCGTCGGGTTGTCCCGCGTTCGCCTGGCACATGAGGCCATCGGCATCGCGCAGCAGGCCGAGAAAGCGGCGGCGCGGCTATTTAAGAACGGCGTGATGGCTGGCGGCGCGCTGTCAGCGCCCAGCGCCTTGAGCGAAACCGCCTTCGGCCGCCTGAAAGATTCGATCAACGAGAAGACCGGCGCCGAAAATGCCGGCAAGTGGATGATCCTCGAAGAGGGCCTGAAGGCTGAAAAATGGGCCAACACGGCCGCCGATGCCCAGCACATTGAGAACCGCAATCACCAGATCGAGGAAATTGCTCGTGCCATGGGCGTGCCGCGCCCACTGCTGATGATGGACGACACCTCCTGGGGTAGCGGCATCGAGCAACTGACGATCCTCTTCATCCAGTTCGCGCTGCAGCACTGGTTCACGATCTGGGAGCAGGCTATTGAACGCACCTTGCTGTCGGATGGGGATAGCGAATCTATCCAGGCCAAATTCAACGAAAAGGCACTGCTGCGCGGCACATTGAAAGATCAGGCCGAGTTTTTTGCCAAGGCATTGGGGTCTGGTGGTCACGCGCCATGGATGGCGCAAAACGAAGTGCGTGAGCTGCTGGATATGCCGCGCTCCAATGACAAGGGCGCCGACGAGCTGCGTGCGCCCGCCAATCAAGGAAAGACCAATGAGCCTGCTAAAACTACCTGAAATTAACGCCGCGCACGGTCTGGGCGCCATCCAGTTCGACATGCGCCCTGACGCGCTGGAGCGCTGGGAGCCCGGCATTCGCGCCGCGGCCGACGACGACGGCCCCACCATTTCGATCTATGACCGCATTGGCGAGTCCTACGACGGCGAGGGTGTGACCACCAAGCGTATTTCCGCCGCCCTGCGCAACATCGGCGCCCGCGACGTGACGGTCAACGTCAATTCGCCCGGCGGCGACTTCTTCCAGGGCGTGGCCATCTACAACCTGCTGCGCGAGCACAAGGCCAAGGTCACCGTCAAGGTGATGGGCATTGCCGCCTCGGCCGCTTCCGTGATCGCCATGGCCGGCGACGAGATCCTGATGGGCGATGGCGCCTTCCTGATGATCCACAACGCCTGGGCCATGGCGATCGGCAACCGCCACGACATGATCAAGGCATCCGAGCAGCTGGCGCCGTTCGATGCGGCCATGGCCTCGGTCTACGCCGCCCGGTCCGGGCTGAGCTCGGCGGAAGCGGCCGCCATGATGGACAAGGAAAGCTGGCTGGGCGCGGCCCAGGCCGTCGAACAAGGCTTCGCCAGCGGCATCCTGGCGCGCGAACAGATGGGCCACGACCCCGAGGCCAGCGCCGACACGAAATATCTTGCGATGGTGGAAGCGGCCATGGCCCGGGCGGGACATTCCCGCTCGGTGCGCCGCGAAGCCATCAAGTCCCTGTTTTCTGGCACGCCGGGCGCTGCTGGAAAAATCGCCACGCCGAGCGCTGGCAAAGAAGTAGCAGCGTCACTGCAAACCCTGATCAATAATCTGAAAGGCAGCAAATGAAAAAACCAATGATGGCCCTCGCGCTGATTGCGCACGCCATGGCGGCGCACGCCGCCCAAGCCCACCAGGATGTGCCTCGTGGCATCGTCTCGGTGCACGCCGATACTGAGGTAAAAGCACTGATCGAAGGCTTGAATACCGCCTTCGCCGCATTCAAGACCGAGCACTCCAAGCATCTGGACGATGTGAAGCAAGGCACGGCCGATGCGCTGCAAGCGCTGAAAGTCGACAACATCAATGCCGATATCGCCAAACTGCAGGCGGCAGTGGATGAAACCAATGCAAAAATGATCGCCGTGCAAATGAACGGCGGTGCGGCTGGCCAACTGAAGGACAAGGAATACTCGGCAGCCTTCAGTGCCCACTTTACCAAAGGCGAAGTGCAGGCGGCGCTGAACAAGGGCCAGGCGACCGAAGGCGGCTACCTGGCGCCCGTTGAATGGGATCGCACCATCACGGACCGTCTCATCATTTCCTCGCCCATGCGCGCCCTGTGTGCAGTGCAGACAATCAGCACCAACGGTTTCAGCAAGTTGTTCAATAACCGTGGCGCCACGTCCGGCTGGGTTGGCGAAGCTGCTGTGCGCCCCGAAACAGGCACGCCGACCTTTGGCAGTCTGGCCTACAACACCGGCGAGCTGTACGCCAATCCCGCCGCCACCCAGCAAATGCTCGATGACAGCGCGATCAACCTGGAAGCTTGGTTGGCGGCGGAGGTCGATGCTGAGTTCGCTTACCAGGAAGGCGTGGCGTTTCTGTCCGGGAATGGTGCCAACAAGCCCAATGGCCTGTTGACTTATATCACCGGCGGCGCAAATGCCGCAGCCCACCCCTGGGGCGACATCAAGACAGTGAAATCGGGCGACGCAGCCAAGCTCACTGCCGAAGGCCTGATCGATCTCGTCACCGCCTTGCCAAGCGCATACAGCGCGGGCGCCAAGTTCACCATGAACCGCAACACACAGGCGGCCGTGCGCAAGCTGAAAGATGGCCAGGGTAATTACCTGTGGCAGCCTTCGTTCCAGGGCGGTGTTCCGGCCACCTTGCTTGGCTACGGCATTGCCGAGGTGGCAGGCATGCCAGACGTGGCGGCCAATTCGAAGCCAGTCATGTTCGGCGACTTCAAGCGTGGCTACCTGATCGTCGACCGCACCGGCGTGCGCGTGCTGCGCGATCCGTTCTCCAACAAGCCGTATGTGAACTTCTACACCACCAAGCGCGTTGGCGGCGGCCTGCTGAACCCCGATGTGCTCAAGGCCCTGACCGTCGCGGCCTAAACCACTTGCGCCGGGTCGGCCTGGCCCGGCGCAGCCATTGAAAGGAAGCATCATGATTTTCAGCAAAGAGTTCCGTGGCGTGCGCGACGGCGAGATCTACCCGACCACCTTCCAGCCGGGCGAGGAATGCCCGCCCGAGCTGCAGGACGCCGCACTGAGCCTGGACGCGCTCGAAGTGCCTGATCCGAAGAAAAAGGAGAAGTAGCCCATGTTCCTGACAGCTGAATTGGCAAAGTCCTACCAGCGCATCGTCGGCAGCGATGAAGACGACGTGGTTGACTTGATGCTGTCGGGTGCCGAGGGTGCCGCGCTGGCCTACCTGAACCGCCAGGTGTTCGCCGATGCGGCAACGATGGCAGCAGCTGTCGTTGCTGGTACCGCCGGCCCGTTCCCGATGGTGATCGAGGACGATATCAAGGTCGCCATCCTGAAGATTTTCGGCGACATGTACGAGAACCGGGAAGACACCGTGTTGGGTGTGGCGGTAGCGCGGCTGCCACAAGGCTCCCGTGAGCTGCTGCGCCCGCACCGCATCGGGAATGGCGTGTGATGCGGGCCGGCCAGCTGGATCGCCGCATCACCATCGAGCGCCCTGGCATGATCGAGGGTGAATATGGCCCGCAGCCGGGTGGCTGGGTGCCGGTCGTCGCGCGCGCGCCGGCCCAGGTGCAGGACACACTGCCCAGCAAGTCGGAATCAGTGCAAGAGGGCCTGGCCGTGGCCACCCGCCCGGCGCGCCTGCGCATGCGTTACCTGCGCGGCATCACTTCCGACATGCGCGTCACGCTGCATGGCGACGCGGACGAGTTTTTCCAGATCGTTGGCGGACCGGCCGAGATTGGCCGTCGGGAGTGGCTGGAAATGACTATCGAGCAGTATTCAACCCAGGGACAATGATGGCAGACGACCGCAATATCACCGGCGGCAAGGCGCTGGACGACTTCCTCAAATCCTTACCGGCCAAGATCGAGCGCAACATCATGCGGTCGGCGCTGCGCCAAGGCGCCAACGTGTTCAAGGCCGAGGTGCAGCAAAACATCCCCGTCGACAGCGGGGAGCTGCGCCGCAGCGTGCGCGTGGTCACGAAGGCAAAGGGCGGCCGCGTCACAGCATCCGTGCGCGTGGGCAACAAGCGCGCCTGGTATGGCCACATGGTGGAGTTCGGCACCAAGGCACACAAGATCGTACCGAAGAAAAAAGGCGCACTGCTCATTGGCCAGACATTGGCGCGCGTGGTCGACCATCCAGGGGCCAAGCCGCACCCCTTCATGCGGCCGGCGTTCGACACCAAGCCCGCAGCTGCCATTGCCGCCGTTGGCGCGCAGATCCGAGCGCGCTTGACCGCCGAAGGCATCAACGTGCCCGCATCAGAAACCGATTAGGACTCCCATGAAAATCAAGATGCTCAAAACCATCCACGGTTCGACCGACGGCGCGACCGTGGTCGAGCTGGTAGTCGGTACCGAATACACCATGACCGATGCCGCCCGCGGCGAGCGCCGTGCTGCTGCCTATATTCGTCGCGGCGATGCTATTGCGGCCAAGGATGTCGCCAGCGGCGTCAGCCTGGCGCCGGCGCCGGCCTTGCGCAAGGTGCGGGTCAAGAAATGAGCGCCGTCAAAGTGGTCCGCGCGCTGTTGCTCGCGCATGCCCCGGTGCTGGCCCTGGTGCCGGCGGCGCGCATCGTGGTTGGTACCGTGCCGCAGGGCACTCCGCTGCCGGCCATCGGACTGACCGAGATCAGCCGCAACGAGCTGGCCACCGTCTCGCTGGCTCAGGCTTCCGTGCAAGTGACTGCGCGCGTCCAGGCGACGGTACACGCCAACTCTTACCCCGAGCAGAAAGCGGTGCTCCAAGCGGCCAAGCTGGGGCCGGGCGCGCATACGGGCATCGTGGCCGGCATCGCCGTGCGCAGCGTGATGCGCGACACCGTCGGCCCTGACCTGAAAAGCATTGGCTCGGACATATTCGAACAGTCGCGCGATTTCAAAGTGGTCTTCGTCGAAGCAAATTAGCACCACCCCAAGTTTTTCAGCCCGCCCGTACCGCAATCCTGCGTGCGGGCTTTTTTAATGAAAGGTAACAAAATGGTATTCGAAAATGATTTCGAGACAGTCGCCAGCACGAAGCTGTTTGTGTGCGCGACACGTCCTGCGGAAGACACGGCGGCAGCCTACGCTGCACTCATCTGGGTGGAGGTGGGCGACATCACCAACATGGGCGGCGTGAAGGGTCGCGAGTACAGCACCTCGACACTGTCGACGGTGAGCAATGCGCATGACCGCGAAAAGAAAGGCAGCTACAAATTGCCGAACGCCGAAATGGAATGCGCCTGGGTCGAAGATGACGCCGGCCAGATCATCATCGAAGCGGCGGCCAACAACTACACCATTCCAGCGTTCAAGGTGGAAAAGCAGGGCGGTGCCGTGCGCTATTTCACGGCGCAGGTATCCAAGTTCATCGAAAACCTGGGCACCAGCAACGACACCGTCAAGGGCGCGTTCACTCTGCTGCGCCAAAGCGACACCATCACCGCCTAACAGCGGCAATCCTTCGGCTCCGGCCACCCCAGCACCGGCCTGGCCTGCTTCGCCCTTCGAGGGGCGGGCGGGCCAGGCACGGGCATTTCAATTTCCCTCGAAAGGTAGCACCATGACCGATATTCGCAAATTCGCAGTAGAAGAAACCGCCGTCCTGCATCTGAAAGATGCCAATGACGAACTGATGTACGCCGACGGCGCCGACGGCAATCCCGACAAGAGCAAGCCGATGCGCGTCAAACTGTACGGCCCGGGTTCGAAGAAATACGCCAAGATCCAGGCTGCCAATAACAACAAGCTGTTCACGCGCCTGAAGAAAAAAGGCAAGGAAGACCAGTCGGCCGACGACAAGGCGCAGGAAAGCGCCGATACCCTGACGGCGCTCACGCATTCGTTCGAGAACGTCAGCTATGACGAGCTCGCCGGCGAAGCACTGTACAAGGCCGTATATCTGGACGTGACCATCGGCTTTATCGCCACCCAGGTCAATACCCACCTGAATGACTGGGCAAATTTTACGAAGGCCTCGGCGACGAGCTGAGTCTGTATATCCGGCACAGCGCCTGGCTCGGCGCCGCGCCGGAAACGAAAGCCGGCGCGCGGGAAAATAAAGCCGAGATGTCTCGACGTGAGCGCATCGAAAAAGATGGCCGGGAGATAGAAATGCCGCCGCTCGAATGCGGCGAGCACCTGATTGGCTACCTGTACGAGTTTGGCCCGACCATGGCGGCCGGCATGGGCGCAGGGCCAGTGACATTCGTCGAAATGGAAGCCTGGCAGCGCGCGCGTGGCATCAACCTTCACCCGTGGGAGGCGCGTCTGCTGCGCCGCCTGTCTTGCGATTACCTGGCCGAATCGCACAAGGCAACGAAATGGGATTGCCCGGCGCCTTACATGGATTCGCCTTCGTTGAAAAGGGCAATGGCCAGTGAAGTGGAAAGAAAGATGGATGCGTTCCTTGAATAAGACGGCGCCTAAATTGCGTTGATCCGAGGCCCCAGCAATGGGGCTTTCGGCGCTGGCGCGGCTCTGGTGTATGATTTCCTGAAATTACTTCGGGGAATAAGGATGGGGCGAGCAACTTTTTGGGGTGCCATCGGCTTTGCCGTATGTGGTGTATTGGCAGGGGCTTTGGTTGTGCACTCAAAGTACGATGACTGGTTTGTTTTTCCGCCATATCGGAAATTAGTTAGCGTGGGCCTGCTGGACCCGCTGAGTGCACAATTCAGAGGTGAGAAAATCGTCCCTGGCGATTGGGCGTGCGGTGAATTAAACGCTAAAAACGGATCGGGAGGATATGTCGGATTTAAGAGATATTTGATCTCAAAAGACGGCTATGGCTACTTGGAGGATCATGGGCGCTTGGGTGATGATGATAATTTTGATCGGAATAACGAGCGCGTTACCGAAGAGTTAGATGCCGAGATTAAAATTAATGAAAATACGATTGAGACCTATAAGATAACTGGGAAGATTATTAAGTTATCGAAGAGTGAATTAAGGGAGTCCATCAGATCGTTAGTTTTCGAGCGACGATGGAAAGAGAAATGCAGTAGTTAAAATACCAACGGAAGCCGACCTAACCAGTCGGCTTTTTTTATTTCAGACCACAACCGCCCGCGAGGCGGTTTTTTTAATGGGCAAACGATGATCGTTGGCGACATGGAAATCCGGCTGCGCGCCGACATTGCGCGGTTGCAGGCCGATATGACGCAGGCGCGTCGTGTCGTCACCGAAACCCATGACAAAATCAATGCGACCGCCAACGCCATGAAGGCGGCACTGGCTGGCATTGGCATCGGGGCTGGCTTGGCCGAAATTATCAAGATGGCGGACGAGTACGCCAAGTTCACGGCGCAGTTGCGCTTGGCATCGACGTCGGCCGCTGACTATGCTGCGTCCTATGAGGCGGTGAAGCGCATCGCCAAGACGTCGCAGCAGGACTTGGCCAGCACGGGGGTGCTATATGCCCGTATTGCCAACGGCACGCGAGAGCTTGGCACCACGCAAAAACAGGTAGCCGCCATCACCGAGACGGTCAACCTGGCCTTGCGCGTCAGCGGTGCCACTGCGACCGAGTCGGCGTCGGCGCAGCTGCAGTTGTCGCAGGCATTTGCATCTGGCACGCTGCGTGGGGAGGAATTCAACGCGGTCAACGAAGCGGCGCCGCGTCTGATGAAGGCGCTGGCGGATGGCATGGGCTTGCCGGTGGGCGCGCTCAAGGCGATGGCGGGGGAGGGACTGATTACATCGCAGATCATGGCAACAGTACTGCCGAAAGCGCTGGAGTCGCTGCGCGAGGAAAGCAAGAATATCCAGACCATTTCCGGCGCCTTCACCGTGCTGAAAAATGAAATGCTGGAATTCTTCGGCATCCAGGCGCAGGCCAACGGCACTGTGGCGGCCATCACTGGCGCCATTCGGCTGCTTTCTGAAAATCTTACATCGCTGGTCATCATTCTCAAGACGCTTACCGCCTACCAGATCGGCACATGGCTGGCTAACTGGACGAAGAATACCTACACCCAGGTGACGGCGGCAATGGCGCTGCGTGCGGCGACCGTGGCGCAAATGCAGGCCGATGTAGTAGCTGCTGACGCGAAGGTGGCGCAACTGGCCGTCACGCAACTGGCAATTGTGGAGGCTCGCGCTGAAATGGTGGCGCGCCTGGCGCAGGCCAACGCGAACATCCGGGCCGCGCAAGCAGCGATTGCCGCAGCGTCTGCTGCGGGCGCGCAAAGTTACGCGCTTATGGTGCTGAGAACTGCAACTGCTGAGTTGGCTGTTGCTGAGGCTGCCCGGGTCGCAATGATGGCCGAGCTGGCCATCTTGGGCCAACAGCAGGCTCGCATCAGCGCGCAGATCGCTGCCGCAGATATCGCGCAGGCCGCAGCCAAGGCGGGGCTGGCTACCGCCACAGGCGTGCTTGCGCGCGCTATGGGCGCCCTGCGTGCCGCTACCGCATTTTTGGGCGGGCCTATTGGCGCCATCATCCTGCTGATCGGCGGCGCGATGTTGGCGTGGGAGCTGTTCGGCAAGAAGGCTAAAAAGGCGAACGAGGACGTGGCCGAGTCTTTCGAGGAGGCGCACGTCCGGATTATTAAGGCTCTGGACGAGCAAATCGAAAAACAGAACAATCTTTTGCAACTGAAAGGCCATGGCATGACCACGGCTCAGGCCGAGAAGGAATTGCCAATAATTAAACAGCTGGCGGCTGCGTCCGCACGCATGTCTGAACTGAATGCGAAAGGCGGTGAATTTGCCAGCATGAGCAATGATGACCGGCTTTTTGCGCGCGCCAAGCTGGAAACCGAAATTACAGAACTCATCACCAAACGGCAGAAGGCCACCGAAGGTGCCGCCGCTGTAGCAAGGGTTTCTGGCGCCGAGGCATACGCAAATGAGAAAAAAACGTATGCAACCCAAGAGGAGCAGCGATTGGCGGAAATCGCCCGCATCAAAACCCTCAATATGAGAGCGACCGAGTACAGCGAAATCCTGGGCCTCATTAACAAAAAGTACGCCGACAAAGGTGCCGCATCGGCGCTGAAAAAAGAAGAAACCGCCTATGCGACGCTGGTCGCCTCCATCCGGGAGAAGCTGGAAGCCAACAAGCTCGAAGCGCTCGGCTTCGACAAGATGACCGATGCACAGAAAATGACGGTCAAGCTGGATGCTGAGATCGCTGCAGGCAAGAACAAATTGAACGCCGCCGACATCGAGGGCGCGCGCAAGCTCATCGCCCAGGTGGCAGCCGAAGATGCGCAACTGCTGTCGGCCAAGAACGTCAAAACAGCCATGCAGGAATTGAAGGACGAGCGCGACAAGGAGGCAGCTGCCGCTTTCGATGAAATCGAAGCGAACAAGCAGGCGATTTCCACGTATGGTATGAGCAAGGCCCAGATCGAGGCGCTGACCTTGGCCCGCATGGAAGATCGCCTGGCCCGTCGCGGCCCGCAAGACCTGGACCTGGACGAAGCGGAGGTCAATCACCTGATCCGCATGATCGGCCTGCAGAAAGAAAAGGCGGCCACGGCCACAACGCTCGGCGTGCTCGACACCGGCTCCAGCGTCGCCAAGGCGAAAGAGTTGCTCGACATCCTGACCGCCGTGGATGCCGCCACCAAATCCGCCGCCGACGGCATGGCCGCGTCCTTTGGCCGCGTTGGTAGCGCCATCGGCGGCCTGACGACGGCATTGTCTGGCTACGCTGTGCAGCAGCAGGCTATTGCGGCGCAGTTGGCGGCGGATAAATCTGATCCGAAAAACGCCACGAAAATTGCGGAGTTGGAAAAGGCCGCGGCGCGCAGCAGCGCGCAGGCGAAAATCAAATCCTACGGCGACATGGCCGGGGCGGCGAAGGGCTTCTTCAAAGAGAACACCGCTGGCTATCGTGCAATGGAAGGCGCAGAAAAGGCCTATCGTGCCGTGGAGATGGCGATGGCGATTGAATCGATGGTGAAAAAACTGTTCACGGTCAGCGCTGTCACGACCGCAACCGTAAGCGCCGAGAGCATTAAGTCCGCCCTGATGCAGGCAGGCACCGCCGAGCAATTGGCGACGGATGCTGTGAAGGGCGTCTCGGCTGCCGGCGTGGCCGTCGCAACGCAAGCCCAAGGCGATCCGTACAGCGCATGGGTGCGCATGGCAGCGATGGCGGCGGCAATGGCCGCTCTGGGGTTTGCTGTTGGCGGTAGTGGTGGAGGTGGCGGGCAGACCGCTGTCGAAGCGCAGGCAGCGCAGGGAACGGGCTCAGTATTTGGCGATTCGGATGCGAAGTCCGCATCCATCCAGCGCTCGCTGGACCGCCTGGCCGAGAACTCCGGCGGCCTGATCCCGATCAACCAGGGCATGCTGTCGGCACTGCGCAGCATCGAGGCGTCGATGTCCGGACTGACCAACCTGATCGTGCGCACCACCGGCCTGACCAATGGCACGAACATGGGCATCGCAACCGGGACGCTGGACAAAACGTCATTGAGCAGCAACATTGCTGTGCAGGCGTTCGACAAGATCATGACTGGTGGATTGCTCGGCAAGTTGGCCTCGGTCTGGGGCAAAACCACCGCAAAGATAATCGATAGCGGAATCCAGTTCGGCGGCAGCGTGCGCGACCTGCAGGGCGGCGAGGGCTACAGCCAATACGCCAGCGTCGACACAACGAAATCGAGCTGGCTCGGGCTGTCGAAGAAAACCACCAACAAAGTCGTGACGAATGGGCTGAGTGATGAATTGTCGGCGCAGTTTGGCCTGATCTTCACCAATCTGGAGGGCGCCCTGACCAGCGCCGCCATCGGCATGGGCATCGGCGCCACGCAGGTAAGTAATGTGCTGGATAGCCTGACCCTGGCCACCACGTCCGTCAGCCTCAAGGACTTGAAGGGCGATGAGCTGACCGCCGCGCTCAACGGCGTGATTTCCAAGGCGATGGACGAGATGTCGCAGGCCGTCTTTCCGGAGTTCGACAAATTCCGCGCCGTTGGTGAGGGCTACGCCGAAACCGTGATCCGCATTGCGTCGAACTATGCGACTCTGGACGCGGCCCTGTCATCGATCGGCACGACGTTCGGCGCCACTGGCGTGGCCAGCCTGGTTGCCCGTGAGCGCCTGATTGGCCTGGCCGGAGGTATCGAGAATTTCACAGCCCTGACATCCTCGTTCTCCGAAAACTTCCTGACCGAAGCGGAGCGCCTTGCGCCGGTGCAAAAGTACGTCACCGCGCAACTGGCGGCGCTGGGCTATGCCGGGCTCAATACCCGCGACGATTTCAAGGCCGCCGTGCTGGGCCTGGCCAATTCCGGCGCACTGGCCACCAAGGCGGGCGCTGAAACCTACGCTGGCCTACTGGGCCTGGCAGATGCCTTTGCCAAAACGACCGCAGCAACCGACGATCTGACCATGTCGCAGCAGGCGATTGCCGACCAGGCAAAGGATCTGCAGACCCAACTAAACGAGCTGACGAAAAGCGAAACGGCGTTGCTGGCCATCCAGCGCGCTGGTATCGCCGACGTCAATAAGGCGCTCTTCGACCAGGTGCGGGCGGCCAAGGCGGTGGTGACGGCCAAGGACGTGCTGGCAAAGGCTTACGACAGAGAGGCAGCAGCGGCCCAGACGGCGCTGGATAAATCGAAGTCGTGGGTGGCCACCCTCAACGGCCTGAACGCCAGCATGGCCCTGGGCAGCCAGTCCGTCCTGACGCCAGAGCAGAAATACGCCGAGGCGCGCGCCCAGTTCGAGAAAACGCTGGCGGCGGCGAATGCCGGCGACACGACGGCGCAGTCCGGCCTGTCGGCTGCCGAGCAGGCGTTCCTGGCAGCCTCCCAGGTGGTCAATGCCTCGGATGCCCGCTACGCGGCAGATTACGCCCGCGTGCTGGCGGCCAACAACGAGGCGTTGAAATGGGCCTCGGCCCAGGTCGACGTGCAGCAGGCCAGCCTGGATGCCCTCAAGGCCCAGGTGTCGGGCCTGATCACCATCAACGACAGCGTGCTGACGGTGGCGCAAGCCATCGCCAACCTGCATGCGGCGATGGGTACGGCCGCTGGGCTGGGCGTCAAGTTCGACGGCTCCCATGCCGGTGGGCTGGCCAATGTCCCGTTTGATGGCTACGCGGCCGAGCTTCACCGCGGTGAAGTGGTGATGGATGCGCCAGCTGCCTCTGTAATGCGCCGTTACTTCGGCGGCGCGCCAAGCCAGGGCGGCGGCAATACCGATGCGCTGGTGGCTGAGATCAAGAGCCTGCGGGAAGAGGTCAAAGGGCTGCGCGCCGATCAAGACAAACAAACCGGCGCCAAGATCCAGGCCACGGTCGAATCGAGCGACAAAGCTGCCAAAACGATCGTGGCTGGTGTCGATAAATCATCCAAATCCGCTGTATGGGATAGAAGAGTGGAGTATGCAGCATGACCAATGAGCAATTTTTAGCATGGCTGCAAAGCCCGTCGGCCATCCGCATGGTGCTGATCGAGGCCCAGGTGAACGTGGCCGGCCAGGAGGTGACGCGGTATATCGCCTCCCGGTCGTATGTCACCGGCCCGGCCGAGGTGCCGGCCAACACGGAGTATCTGCCGCTGGCCACCGGCGGCCTGGCCTTCACGGAACAGGTGAGCTTGACGGGCGAGGCTGGCTTGTCGGGTGGTGACATCGAGCTGGACAATGGCGATGGCGCACTTGATGGCTGGTCGCTCGATGTGTGGCGCAACCGTGCCATCAAAGCATGGGCTGGCGACCCCAGCTGGCCGCGCGCCGACTTCCGCCTTGTGTTTGACGGCATCATCGATGACGTTGGCAGTTCCAGCCGCGAGACGATCAACCTGGTGCTGCGCGACAAGCTGCAGCGCCTGAACACGCCCATCACCGAGGTCAAGCTGGGCGGCACGACGCCGAACAAGGACGCAATCCTGCCGATACCGTTCGGTGAATGCCACAACGTCACGCCGCTGCTGACCGACCCGGTCACCCTGGAGTATGGTTTTCTCTGCCCCGTCGAGTCGAGTTTCGAGGTGCGCACCAACGGCAAGCCGATTGCCGTGGCCCTGAATGACCAGGCCGGGCGCTTCAACCTGACCACGCCGCCATACTCGGCCGCGATCACGGTGAGCGTGCAGGGCGACAAGGGCGGCGGCTATGCGCCGCGCATCGCCCCGCTGGTGCAGCGCATCGCCACGGCCTACGGCAAGACCTCGGACCGCTTCACGCTGGCCGACCTCGACCTGGACAATCTGACCGCCTTCGATGCCGCCCACCCGCAACTGGTGGGCCTGTACGTTGCGGACCGGATGAACCAGGCGCAGGCCATCCAGCAGCTGGCGGCCAGTGTGGGCGCCCAGGCGCTGATGTCGCGCACTGGCCAGCTGCGCCTGGTGCAAATCGCGCTGCCCGCCGCCGGCGTGCCGGTGCAGATTGGCCCCGAACACATGAAATTCGATTCCTTGCGCCCGGTACAGCGCCTGCCGGTGGTGGCGGCCGTCAAGATCGCCTTCGACCGGAATTACACGGTGCAGGCCAGCCTGACCACCAGCATCCCGGCCGAGCATGCCGACCTGTATGCCACGGAATGGCTGACTGAAACGGCGGTAGACGAGGTGGTGCGCGCGCGCTACCGCCTGACGGACGACCCGCCGCAAATCGAAACCTGCCTCAAGACCAACGCAGACGCGCAAGCGGAAGCGGTGCGGCGCCTGGCCCTGAGCAAGGTGCAGCGCACGATTTACGAATTTGACGGAGAGCCTGAGATGATGATGCTGGAACTGGGGCAGCCCGTGGTGCTGCGCGATGACCGCTTTGGCCTGCAGGACGGCGTGCCTGGCGTGGTGGTGCTGCTGTCGCACCAATGGCTGGCCGGGCGCGTGACGGTGGGCGTGCTGGTATGACGGCCATCGGCGGCGCGCGCGATACGCTGCTGCAGGCCACGGCGGAGCGCTTCAGCACGACGGCCGACGGCAAGGCAATCCTGCTGGCTGGCAGCACGCCTGTATTTCGCGTGAACAGCGCCGGCGCCGGCGCGCCTGGCTCGATTGCCATTACCGCCAAGCCGGTAAATGTGGTGGGCGATATCGTGTTTTCGGTGTCTGCTGGCACGCAGCTGACCGTCAACGGCAACGTGGCCACGGTCGACTTTGCCAGCATGACCACGGATACCGCCCTGGTGCAGGCGCGCATCCGTGAATTTGGTGTCGACTATGTCGGCAACTACATGATCAGCAAGGTCTTCGACGGCATCAATGGCGACACCGGCTTGGCTGGCTTGAACACGGGCCAGGCCTTCGCCTACAAGCGGGCGGCGGCCGCCCCTACTGATTCTCCGGGTGACGTGATCTTTACTTTTGCCACGGCCAGCATCACGACGCCGGCCGGCAACGACCTGGCCAATGGCTGGTCGAAGAACATCCCGGCAGGCACGGCGCCGCTGTATGTGCGCGTGGCTGCCGCCAGTTCGCGCAATGCCACGGACAATATCGTTGCCAATGAGTGGGCGGGGGCCGTGCAGCTGGCCAAGGACGGTGCTGCTGGCGCCAATGGCAGCAACGGCGCGAACGGCGCGAACGGCGTGGATGGCCTGAATGTGGCGCCCGTGCGCATCTACCAGCGTGGCGCCACCAACATCGCGCCGCCGCTGCCGAGCGCGGCATGCACGTTCACTTTTGCCACGGGCGTACTCGCGGGCCTGAACAATGGTTGGTCGGCGCAGGTGCCGACGGCGGGCGGTGCGTACCTGTTCACCTCCGGCGCCACGGCCGCGTCGCGCGGCGCCACCGATGACATTCCGGCCAGCGAATGGGCGGCGGCTGCGCGCCTTGCCGCCGATGGCGCCACCGGCCAGCGCGGCACCGTGACGGTGACGGCGCCCGGTTATTCGGCCTGGTCGGATGCTTCGGCTGTGTATGAGCTGGGCCACGCCGGATATGGCGCTCCGATCAACCGCGACGTCGTCACCTTGTATGACGCCACGCATGCGGTGACGAAGTATTTTGATAATGGCGAATGGCTGGTGCTTGGCACGGTACTGGACGGCAATTTACTGGTGGATGGATCTGTGGCGGCCAAAGCGGTATCGGTGGATAAGTTGTCGGCGTTTTCCGCCGATCTCGGCGAAGTTAATGCTGGCGATATTTACAGCGCGACGCTGCATGGCGGCGCCGGGTATCCGACGAGTGACTATAGCTGGCCCAGTAATGGAGGCAGTGGCTTTCATTTGAGCGCCCAAGGTTTGCTTATTGGCAATCCTCGTGTGCCAGGTGGCTTTTTCCAGATGTCGAGTACTGGCTATTTTGAGATGCCAGGATTTACCGTGACGCCTGGATCGGTAGGAGTTCCCTCGGTTGCGAGGTTTTCCGGCGTACTGTCGGGTGTTGTCGGCTCCTTTCAGTTGATCCAGAGCCCCAACCGCCTTGCCGGTAACAATGAAGGGTACGACCAGGCCGGAACAGGCATCTATTTTTACAATGCTGATGGCAGTATCGCCATGGCATTGGGGCGGTGGCCACGATGATTGGTATCTGGACTTTCAAACCCGACGGCAGGCCAGTCATCACGCCCACCGTGGCCGGCGGCGTATTCCTGGGACTGCACCAGCAGAATATAGGCGATCCGCTAGTTAAAACATTCTACGGCGCACCCGGTCTGGCGCTGCGAGTTTTCCAGGTGGTTGCGGGCAGTTTTACCTGGTCGACTGGCGCTGACGCCTCGGGTAACCCGCAAATTTATTTTACCGTGCTGCCGGCGACCTTTAACGGCGGTGCCGCCCTTTTCCTGGTGTTTGCCGTATGAGCATATTCTTCAATACAACCGCTGGCCAGCGCCTTATCGATAACGTCAACCTAGTGCCCGAATTTATCGGCAAGGTCGTCTTGAATCCCACTCCGACCGTGACTAACGAGGGGGGAGAGTCCGGCTACCTGTCACACGACTATGCGGGCCAACTGCCGCCGACGAATGGGCGCCAGTACATGGTGTTTTGGACGCTGCCGGCATCCAGTGCGGATGTGTGGTGGTGGCCGAAGGAGCAATTCGGGTTCCCTGGGTCCGCGCTGGTCTATACGGGGATTTCGGCATTTTTTTCTCCGACGATGCCGAATCCAGGCGTACTGCCCGAGGCCTATGTGTTTTCGCTGGGGCCGGTGGAGATATCGCCCCTCAAAATAGCAGCACGCCTGTGGGACACGGCCGGCCGTTTGCTGTTCGACAGCGGCAAGTTGCACCTGGCGGTGCATCAGGTTGCTGCAGGTGTTGCGCTGGAATATACAGAAACGGCCGTAGCACTGCCGTCACTGCCCGAAAAACCAGCGTTCCTGGTCCCGTCAGTCTACCGAGACAAGGAGTCGTACGGTCGAAGCGACCCGAAAGCCAGCTTCATGGAGTGGCTGGGCTGCTATCGACGAACAGGGGGCGATATCATCTCGCGCATGGTCAAGGTCAATGATTTTCTGGTGCCTCCCAGCCAGATGCGGCCGTATTTCGAGGATCAAACCTACGGCAACACCAGCGGTCTCGTCGTGCCAGTCATAGACGCTTCACTTTACGAATAGGGCTTACATGAGCAATCTTCGCATCATCTACGACAACGCCGCCGACCGCGCGGTCTTGACCGCATCGAGCCAGGCCGGCGCGTTGGGCCCGGCCAACCTGCAGCGCGAAGGCAAGTCTGCCGTGCTGCGCTCGCTCGGCTTGGCCCTGACTATCACGGCCACCTGGCCCACGCCCGAGATCGTCGGCGGCGTGGCACTGCCATTTTGCAATCTGACGCCGACGGCGACGATTCGCGTGCGCGGCTATGTGGAGCCAGGTGACGCCGCGCCCGATTTCGATACAGGCACCGTTCCGGCGTGCGAGTACGCGCGCCTGGGCATGTGGGACTGGGGCGCGCTGCCGCTGGGCGTGAACGCATTCAGCTACGGCGGCGGCACGTATGCGCGCTGCTGGCTCCAGATGCGCAGCGTCAAAAAGCTGGTGATCGAGCTGGCGGACCCGGATAACCCGGCAGGCTACATCGAAGCGGCGCGCCTGGTGACCGGCCCTTACTGGAGTCCTGAGCAAAACGCCTCGTATGGCGCCGGCGTTACGTCGGTCGACACCAGCACGCAGTACCGCAACGGCGCCGGCGGGCAAACAGTCGGACGCGGTGCACTGTATCGCAAGATGTCGCTTGCACTGGATCATATGACGCCGCTGGACAGGGCCGAGGTGTGGCGCATTTTGCGTGGCAACGGCCTGTCGCGCCCGCTGCTGATCAGCCTGTATCCAGACAGTGACGATGGTGAGCTTGAGCAGGCGCACCAGGTGTATGGCCGCATCGCCAGCAATTCCGCCATCACCACCCCGTACTACCAGGCATATGCCACCAACATCGAAATCGAGGAACTGTAATGGGCGACTTTTTTTACTATGGACAGAAGGACACGATCCGGCGCCTGAACGAGCTGGCCGGGCGCGGCGCCGTCGTGGCGTCGTATGCGCCAGCGGCGGGGCGGTCGCCGCTTGGCGGGCCAAATGGGTATATGAATCCGGCGTGGCTTGATCCAAATATAAGCCTCATCAGTAGTGTACCTGCCGGGTTTGGAGCAGCCAATAAGTATGGATATAACTTCCTTAAAGCAGGCGGCGCGAACTCGTTTTATAAATTAGCCACTCTGGAACAGAATAACATTGGTAGTTTCGCTTCTCTTCGTATAGACGCAATGGTAGGTGAATGGGCGGCAGATTCTCTCACACCTATAACAATCGTTATTGGCAGCAGGGACTCGAATGGTTCAGTTAAAGTTGAATGGTCTTCCTCGCGAGGAATATCTTCCGCTGTAAAATTCTTAGCTTACAAAGAATCAAACGGGCAGTTTTCTATCTATTTGTATTTCTCACCTGGCGTTTACGCACAAGCGTCATTGCAGATGATGTGCATGGGGGCTGCTACTTATGCAACGCCAGTGGAAACAACGTCGGTTACAGGCGTCATTACGTGGGACTCTAGCGCTGCTCCCGGTACTGCGGGATATATGTCACCCCGTATGAAGGGTTTGTCTCCTGGTGCAGGAACAAGCTTTGACAGCTTGGTGGAAGTTCGCGCAAAAGATGGAAATACTGCAGCCCTCTCTTTTATTGCAGGTGGGGCTGCACAAAATGTGCTATCTGCGGGGCAGGAAGTAGAGTTACAGGGACTCGGTGTTGCGGGGATAAATAGCGTTGCTCATCCGGGGCGCTTTGGTTTTATGGCCTCAGCTGGCGACGGCTCATTGTTTAAAGCTGGATACCGCTTATCGATTAAAG
>NZ_JBNYXM010000047.1:0-22410 GCF_051380665.1 Janthinobacterium lyxosi | reverse complement strand
CTCACGCTTTGCAGCAGCGGAAGGATTTCTTCAAACTTTTCTCGACTGATGTCGCTGGCGTAAGGCTTTCTCATCCCGCCATTATCCGGCTATTCGGATAGATTGTGAACACGTTCTTATAGACCCAGCTTATACGCCCAGCAGTTCGACGTCGAAAATCAGGGTGGCGTTCGGTGGAATCGCGCCGCCGGCGCCGCGTGCGCCATAGCCCAGTGCTGCCGGGATGATCAACTGGCGCTTGCCGCCCACTTTCATGCCTTGCACGCCTTCGTCCCAGCCTTGAATGACGCGGCCGGCGCCCAGCGGGAATTCGAATGGGTCGTTGCGGTCCTTGCTCGAATCAAATTTCGAACCGGCGCTGCCGTCGTCGTTTTGCAGCCAGCCCGTGTAATGCACGACAACATTGTTGCCGGCTTGCGCTTCAGCGCCTTCGCCAACGACGGTATCGATGTATTGCAGGCCGGAAGCGGTAGTGGTGGTGGTCATGATAATCCTTGTGTAGGCGATGAAAGCTTCAGATTGTAGAGCAATGAGTTGCAAAGCGCCATTCCAGGCGCGGCGCAGGGAAAAAGGGGACATTACGGCGATATGTGGCTGTCGGTCGCATTTAAGGGGGGGATTTCACACAATAAATACAGTGTTCCACGTAAAATGCCTATTTTGTATTTAACAGTGATTTCTTCCATGTTCCGCAGTCTACGCCGCCTTGTTTTTTCCTCGCTGTGCCTGGTTTCCGCAATGTCTACGGCGCAAGCCGAAGTGGTGGTGGTGCTCAATTCCCGTGATGCTACGGTGCAACTGCTGGACCAGAAAACCTATGCTCCCCTGTCCACCTTTGCCGTCGGCAAGGAACCGCACCATCTGATGGAGACGCCGGATGGAAAATCGCTGATCGTCGCCAGTTCCGTCGGCAATGAGCTGATTTTCCTCGACCCCGTGTCGGGCCAGATCCAGCGTCGCATCAGCAATATCCTCGACCCTTACCAGATCGGCTTTTCGCCGGACCAGAAGTGGTTCATCTCGAATTCGCTGCGCCTGGACCGCATCGACCTGTACCGCTACGACGGCAAGAACCTGACCCTGGCCAAGCGTATCGCGCTGCCAAAGTTGCCCAGCCACATGGCGTTCACGGCCGACAGCAGCATGGCTTTCATTACGCAGCAAGGCAGCAACCAGGTCAGTGCCATCGACCTGGCCACGCAAACCGTCAAATGGACCATGCCTGTCGGCCCCGCGCCGGCCGGCATCACGATGACGCCCGATGGCAAGCATTTGTTGGTGGGCATCATGGGCAGCGATTACGTGGAAGTGATCGACTGGCGCACGCAAAAGACCGTCAAGCGCATCAAGGCGGGCGCCGGCACGCACAATTTCCGCGCGCTCGGTGACAACCGCATGACGTTTGTCTCGAACCGCGTCTCGAACACGATTAACATCATCGACCAGAAGACGCTGGAAAACGTGGGCACCATCAATGTGCCCGGTGGCCCGGACTGTATGGAAATCACGCCCGATGGCAAGACCATGTGGGTAACCCTGCGCTGGATCAAGAAAGTGGCCGTGATCGATTTGACCACGCGCAAAGTGATCAAGACGATACCGGTGGGCCGCTCGCCCCATGGCGTGTATTTCGCCACCCATTCGCCGCGCATGTGATGATGCAGCGTCTTATTCTGACTGGCGGCTTGTCCGCCATGCTGCTGTGCGCCAGCGCCATGCTGTCGTCCGCACATGCCGCTGCACCAGCAGCACCGGCATCCGCCGAGCCTGCCGCCTGCAAGGGCACCATCTACATGACCTTCGACACGGGCAGCCAGTCGCAAGCGCAGCTGATCGCCGAGGTGCTGAATAAACGCCATGTGAAGGCGACCTTCTTCCTGGCCAATGAAAAGACCACACGCGGCGACTATTCGCTCGACCCGTCGTGGGCGCCGTACTGGAAGGCCCGCGTCGCCGAAGGCCATGCCTTCGGCACGCATACGTTTGACCACGTGTACTGGAAGAAGGATCTGGCCAATGGCTTGATCCAGGTCAAGCCCCAGTTCGGCAAGGAGGGCGGCAAGCTGGCGTCGTTGACCGATCAACAATTTTGCGAGGAGTTGCGCCGGGTTGATACGCGCTTCCAGGAGTTGACCGGGCACAAGCTCGATCCATTCTGGCGCGCGCCGGGCGGCTACACCTCGCAGCGCACCCTGGCGGCCGGCAGCGCTTGCGGCTACCGGCATGCAGGTTGGGCGCCTGCGGGGTATTCCGGCGATGAACTGCCCAGCGACAAGTATCCAAACGCCATGCTGCTGAAAAAAGCGCTGGCGAACTTGCGCAGCGGCGACATCTTCATTTCGCACATGGGCATCTGGTCGCGCAAGGAGGCGTGGGCCCCGGCCAACCTGGATGCCTTGATTTCCGGCTTGCAAGACAAGGGTTTCTGTTTTGCCACCTTGCGCGAGCATCCTGCCTACGCGCAGAAGAAAGGCCAGCCATGATCGCCGCTGACATCCTCAGCCTCATCACCCCCGTCATCGACGCCGTGGTCGACGCCTTTGGCGTGGCGCAAGGCTGGCTGTTCCAGACTGTGGTGAATCCCCTCGTGTATCACCTGGGCTTTGGCGAATTCACGGAAGAGGCGTTCGAAGGCACGGAGTGGCTGCTGATCGGCCTGTGCGAACTGGTACTGCTGTTTCTCGTGCTGCGTCCGCTCGAAGCCCTGATTCCCGCGCAAAAGATCACCGATGCGCGCGCCCGCTGGAACGATTTTATTTACACGGTGCTGCACCGCATCGGCCTGTTCTCCGTGCTGGTCTTCTTCACGCTCGATCCGCTGATGGATGCAGTGGCGGGCGCCTTGCGTTTCGACAATATCCATCCCTTGAACCTGGAATCGCTGTTGCCTGGCATCAGTCCCTTGCTCAGTTTTATCATTTATTTTGTGATACTGGACTTCGTCGACTATTGCTACCATCGGGCCTCGCACCATTTCGGCTGGTGGTGGGGTTTGCACAGCCTGCATCACAGCCAGCAAAACATGAACTTGTGGAGCGATGACCGCAACCACTTGCTCGATGATTTCTTGCGCGACGTGGTGATGGCGCTGGTGGCGCTCGGTATCGGCGTGCCGCCGGGACAGTACGTGCTGCTGGTGTCGATTTCGCGCATTCTGCAAAGCTTGCAGCACGCGAATGTGAGGATACACTTCGGCCGCATCGGCGAGCGGCTGTTGATTTCGCCCCGTTTCCACCGTACGCATCACGCGATAGGCGTGGGGCACGAGTCGAAAGGCAAGGGCAGCATGGGCGGTTGCAACTTCGGCGTGGTCTTGCCGATTTGGGATATGCTGCTGGGCACCGCGAATTTCTCGGCGGGCTATGCGCGCACGGGCGTGCGCGACCAGCTGGCCCGCATCGACAGCCATGGCGTGGGCAGGCCAGGGCGCAACTATGGCAGCGGCTTCTGGCAGCAGCAATGGCTGGGCCTGCGCCGCATGGTGGAATTTGCAAGATTGAAACGAAAAGGACGCCGTTGATGCGTAATGTGTTGAATTCGTATGGCCGCGCCCTGCTGTCGCAATTGCACGGCAAGATACTGCTGCTGAGCGTCGCGCCATTCATCCTGTCCGTGATCCTGTGGGGCGCTCTGCTGTATGTGGGCCTGCAGCCGCTGATCGACAGCCTGCATGCGCTGTTTACCGAATACGATTTCTTCCGCACCAGCGGTCAGGTGCTGGCCACCTTCGGCCTGGGTGTGCTGAAGGCGGTGATCGTGCCCCTGATCGCCATGTTCATGCTGCTGCCGCTGATGATATTGACGGCGCTCATTTTCATGGGCCTGTTCGCCATGCCGGCCATCGGCCGCCACATTGGCGGGCGGCACTTTCCGCAACTGGAAAAGAAACATGGCGGCAGCCTGCTCGGCAGTGTCGGCACCTCGCTGGCCACGTTCTTGCTGTTCATCGTCGTCTGGGTAGTCATGCTGCCCCTGTACGCGTTTCCGCCCGCCGCATTGGTGGGGCAAGCCGTGCTGTGGGGCTGGCTGACCTACCGCGTGATGGCGTATGACGCCATGGCTGACTATGCCAGCGTGGAAGAGCGTCACGCCATCATGCGCATGCAGCGCTGGCCCCTGCTGGCCATCGGCATGGTTTCCGGCGCGGCCGGCGCCGTGCCGGGCATGCTGTGGATGGGCGGCGTGATGTCGGTGGTGTTCTTCCCCTTCCTGGCGGCGTTCGCCATCTGGCTGTATGTGCTGATCTTTATCTTTACGGGTCTGTGGTTCCAGTATTACTGCCTGGAAGCACTGTCGCGTTTGCGGGGCGTACGCGGCATGACCGACGTGGCGCCGGCGGACGCCTGACCTTCTTTAATTGAATCGAACGAGGAAGTTCCATGGCTATCGGATTGATCATCATCGGCGACGAAATCCTGTCGGGCAAGCGCACGGACCAGCATTTCCCGAAAGTAGTGAGCATGCTCAAGCAGCGTGGCTTGCAGCTGAGCTGGGCGGAATACGTGGGCGACGAGCCGGCACGCCTGGTCGCCTTGCTCAAGCGCAGTCTTGCCAGCGGCGACATCGTCTTCAGCTTTGGCGGCATCGGCGCCACGCCGGACGACCATACGCGCCAGGCGGCGGCCGATGCGCTGGGCCTGCCACTGGTGCTGCATCCGCAGGGCAAGCTCAATATCCAGCAGCGCATCACGGAAATGGGCGAGGAAGCGGGCGTGCCGGCGGACTTGAATTCGCCGGAAAACCTGCACCGCCTGAAAATGGCGGAATTTGTCGAAGGCGCCGAGCTGATTCCGAATCCCTACAACAAGATTGCGGGCTTTGCCGTGCGCGAACATTACTTCGTGCCGGGCTTTCCCGTCATGTCCTGGCCCATGATCGAATGGGTGCTCGACACGCATTACAGCCATTTGTTCAACCAGGTGCCGCATGCGGAACATGCCTTGCTCGTGTATGAAACGGCTGAATCGTTGCTGACGCCGCTGATGGTGCGCCTGGAAGCGGAGTTTCCGTTGATCAAGGTGTTCAGCCTGCCCAGCGTGGGCGATGCGCAGACGCGCCGGCATATCGAACTGGGCGTCAAGGGCGAACCGGCGCAAGCGGCGGCCGCCTTTGCGGACATGCGCGCCGCGCTCGACGCCCTGCACGCGGAATACACCACCATCTGAGCTGCTGCCAGCCCGGCGCCAGCTGCTTTTTCGCTGGCGTCCAGCCCGCCTTGCATCTATGTACGCAAGCGTACGTTCCAGGACGTTGTTTTTTTGCGAAAATCTTTAATGAAGCAAGATTTTTGTGTGCGCTCGTCAGTCGTTTTCATGCCGATGTGGTGGAATGGTGAACAGGAGCCTGGCGTGTCAAACGCGGGGTTGCCTGCCTGTGCAGTAGCGTGTTTTTTGATTCACTGGTATGGACATCATGTTAAGCAAGCTTTGTTGTGACCGGCCTTGGCTGGCCCACGTCTTATCCTGCGCGGAGCGGTATCGCTACCGCCTTTTCCGCGCCGTCCAAACCCAACTTTACCCCAGCATCCCATGACAGACACAGGCGTCAACCTGGCCGCGCAAGAGCGGCCCCCCTCTGATCCAGCTGCCGAGGCGCCGCCGCCGGCGAGCTTGCCGAAGAAGCGCCGTTCGCGCATCTGGCCGATCTTTGCCATCATTGTGCTGGCGCTGATCGCCGGCGTGGCCTGGTTCGTCATGCGCGAAGTGCGCACCTCGGCCCTGCAGGCCGAGTTTTTCACGCGCCTGGACCGCCAGCTGACGTTCAAGGTCGAGCCTGGCCCCGCACCGGCGGGCGCCATCCGCTATCCGCAGCATGGTCCGTATGACGAGCGCCTCGGCTATGCCAGCTTGCCGGACTTTATTAGCAAGCTGAATGCGCGCGACTATGCCGTCACGGCGCAGGCACGCATGTCGCCGAAGATGGTGCAACTGGTCGACCGGGGCATCTTTGCCACCTATCACGAGAAAAACCGCGCCGGACTGACCATCCTCGATTGCCGCGCCGCGCCGCTGTTCGCGGCCAGTTATCCCGAGCGCATGTTCGACAGCTTTGCCGAAGCGCCGCCCGCGCTGGTGCAAAGCCTGCTGTTCATCGAAAACCGCGAATTGCTCGACCCGGGCACGCCCGAGCGCAATCCCGCCGTGGAATGGGATCGCCTGAGCAAGGCCATCCTCGACAAGGCGCTGAACCTGTTCGGCGGCCACCGGGGCGGTGGCGGCAGCACCCTGGCCACGCAAATCGAGAAATACCGGCATTCGGAGGACGGGCGCACCAGTTCCATGGAGGACAAGCTGCTGCAGATGATTTCGGCCAGCCTGCGTTCGTACCAGGATGGCGAGAACACCATGGAAGCGCGGCGCAAGATCGTCGTCAATTATCTGAATACCGTGCCGCTGTCGGCAAAAAGCGGTTTTGGCGAAGTCAACGGCATTGGCGATGGCATGTGGGTCTGGTATGGCCGTCCGTTCGCCGAAGTGAAAACTTTGCTTAACGGCAATATGGAGCAGCCCGGTAGTGCGCTGGCCTACAAGCAGGCGCTGAGCCTGCTGATCGCGCAGCGCCGTCCCTCGCATTACCTGGTGGCCGGTGGCGCCGACCTGGAAGAATTGACCAACAGCCATCTGCGCCTGCTGGCGCAAGCGGGCGTGATCTCGCCACAGCTGCGTAATGCGGCCATCGCCGAGAAGCTGCGCCCGTCGACGGCATCGGGCGTGCAATCGGAAGCGTCCACCTCGTTCGTCACGCGCAAGGCTTCGAATGCCGTGCGCAACCACCTGGCCAGCATGCTCGGCGATCCGCGCTTGTACAACCTCGACCGCCTCGACCTGAAAGTGGTCAGCACGCTCGATGCGCAGGCGCAAAACGCCGTCACCAAGGTCTTGCGCGAATTGCGCGACCCGGAAGTGGCGAAAGCGGCCGGCCTGACGGGCAAGGGCATGCTGGGCAATGGCGACCCGGCCAACGTGGTCTACAGCTTTACCTTGCTGCAAAAGGGCGAGCAAGCCAACTTGCTGCGCGTGCAGACGGATAACTTTGACCAACCGCTCGACATCAACGAGGGCGCCAAGCTGGACCTGGGCTCCACGGCCAAGCTGCGCACGCTGGTGAGCTACCTCGATATCATCGACCAGTTGCACCAGCGCTACAGCGGCATGGGCGCCGCCGAGCTGGGCAAGATCGCCGTCGATCCGAAGGACATGCTGTCGCAGTGGGCGATTGCCTATCTGAAACCGTTGCCGCTCGGCGAGGCGCGCAAGCTGCCGGCCATGCTGGCGGCTGCCATGGAACGTAAATATTCGGGCAATCCGGGCGAAGGCTTCTTCACGGGCGGCGGCTTGCACCATTTCGGCAACTTCTCCAAGCTCGACGACAGCCGCATCATGACGGTGCAGCAAGCCTTGCGCCAGTCGACCAACCTGGTGTTCGTGCGCCTGATGCGCGACGTGGCGCGCTACTACATGTTCTCGCGCCCCGATTCGTCGGCTTCCCTGCTGGCGGATGCGGACGATCCGCGCCGGGCGCAGTACCTGAGCCGTTTTGCCGACAAGGAAGGGCGCGAATTCCTGCACCGCTTCTACCAGAAGTACCGTGGCAAGAGCGTTGACGAGCAGGAAAAGATTTTGCTGGCCAGCATTCGCCCGACGCCCGTGCGCCTGGCGAATATCTTCCGCACCGTCAATCCGAAGGGTACGGTGGCGGAATTCGGCGATTTCCTCAACGCCAATTTGCCATCGCAAAACGAAGTGCCGCCCGAGCGCGTCGCCAAGATGTACCAGCAGTACGCGATGGAAAACTGGTCCTTGGCCGACCGCGGTTATCTCGCCAATGTGCATCCGCTGGAACTGTGGATGGTGGCGTACCTGCGCCAGCACGAAGGTTCCACCCTGTCGCAGATGGTGGCGGCCAGCGAAAAGGAACGCCAGGAAGTGTATAAATGGCTGTTCAATACGCACCGCAAGCATGCGCAGGACCGCCGTATCGCCAACTTGCTGGAAGTGGAAGGCTTCCTGGAAATCCATCGTCAGTGGAAGAAGATGGGTTATCCCTTCGACTCGCTGGTGCCGTCCTACGCGACCACCCTGGGCGCATCGGCCGACCGTCCCGCCGCGCTGGCCGAGTTGATGGGCATCATCATCAACGATGGCGTGCGCAAACCGAGCGTGCGCATCGATTCCATGCATTTCGCCGCCAACACGCCGTATGACACCATGGTCAAGCGGGGCAGCAAGGTGGAGGCGGAACAAGTGCTGTCGCCGGACGTGGCCAAGGCTGTCGCCAAGGCCATCCGCGAAGTGGTGTCGGACGGCACGGCGAAACGGGCGAAGACGGCGTTTGTCGGCGCCGACGGCGTGCCGATCCCGATGGGCGGCAAGACGGGCACGGGCGATCAGCGCTTCGACGTGTATGGCGCCGGCGGCCGATTGATCGAGTCGCGCTATGTGAACCGTTCGGCCACGTTCGTGTTCAATATCGGCGAACGCTTCTATGGCAGCATGACGGCCTATGTGCGGGGGCCGGAATCGAAGAACTACGATTTCACCAGCGCCTTGCCGGTGCAATTGCTGGTGTCCCTGGCGCCGAGTCTGATGCCGCTGATCGAGGCGCCTGCGCCGGCCGAGGGCGTGGCCAAGCAGTGCACGAATTAAGGCGCCGTTACAGCTGAAAACCGGCCTTTACGGCCGGGTTTTTTTGAGGAAGAGAAGGATGCATGGACAGCATGCAGCAGATTTAGCCGGCAAATACGGCGGTTTTACCTTCCAGGCGCGCATGGTAGGCGGCAATGGCGGGAGTGTCGGGACGTTGCATCGGCGCCATCAGCCAGCGCTTGGCGGACAGGCCCAGCACGATGTCCGCCAGGGTGAACGTTTCGCCGCAGACGAAGGCGCTCGTGCGCTGCAGCTGCTGCTCGAGGATGCCCATCATCTTGTTCCATCCGGCAATACCCGCCGCCAGCTGCGCCGCATCCTGGTGCGCGGGGCTGTGGCGCACCAGCGACATGAAGGCGTAGCGCCAGCTGTTGTTCAAATCACCCATCTGCCAATCCATCCATTTTTCCACTTCCGCGCGGGCGCGGGGATTGCTTGGCAGCAAGTCATCGCGACCCGCCTGCGCGCACAGGTAGCGGCAAATGGTGTTCGATTCCCACAGCACCAGGTCGCCATCGAGCAGCACGGGCACCATGGCGTTCGGGTTTAAGGCCAGGAAGGCCGGGTCGTCCGTGCTGCGAAAGCCGCTGCCCCAGTCTTCGCGTTCGTACGGCAGGTCGAGTTCCTCGCACGTCCACAAGACTTTGCGGACATTGATCGAGGCGGATTTTCCAAGAATTTTCAGCATGCAGGGCTCCGGAAGGCAGGTGGTCGATCCAGCACTGTAGCGGATTTGGCCACGCCGCGCGTGTGAGATGCCTTGCATAGTTGAGGTTTTCTTGGCATCGTAGCCACCCATGAAACCTATGCGCCACCACATGTCTAAAATCCTCGCGTTCAGCCGCTTTTCCGTGCGCGATTTTCTCGCCACCGCCGGTCCCACCTTGCTGCTGGTCGGCGCGTTTTGTGCGCTCGCTTACTGGCTGGTCGACCCGGCGCCGCCGCGCCAGGTGAGCCTGTCGACAGGGCAGGACAATAGCGCGTACGAGGAGTTCGGCAAGAAATATGCGGCCACCCTGGCCAAACACGGCATCAAGGTGACCTTGCAGCCGTCGCTGGGCTCGCAGGAAAACCTGCAGCGCCTCAATAGCGGCAAGACCGATATCGCTTTCGTGCAAAGCGGTTCGACGGAACACGCCGATGCGGAGCGCCATGGCCTCATATCCTTGGGCAGCCTGTTTACGGAACCCGTCTGGCTGTTCCTGCGCGAAGACAAGGCGGTGACGGAACTGACGCAATTGAAGGGCATGAAGATCAACCTGGGGCCGGAAGGCACGGGCGTGCCCAGCCTGTTCAGACAGTTGCTGTCCGTGAATGGTGTCGAAGCGAATGAGTTGACGGTGAGCGACTTGCAAAACACGCCCGCTACGGTGGAGTTGCTGGAAGGGCGCATCGATGGCCTCGTGTTCAGCTCGGCGCCGGAAGCGCCGCTGATCCAGATGCTGCTGCAAACGCCAGGCATCAAGCTGTTTGATTTTTCGCAAGCCGAAGCGTACACGCGGCGCCTGCCTTTCCTCACGCACGTCGTCTTACCGCGTGGCATCGTTGACCTGGGGCGCAACATTCCCGCGCAGGATTACCACCTGATCGCGCCGACCGCCACTTTAGTCGCGCGCGAAGACTTGCATCCTGCCCTGATCGACCTGTTCGTGCAGGCGGCAGCCGGCATCCATGGCGGCACGGGCTGGTTCCAGCAGCAGGGGCAGTTCCCATCCGCGCGCTATACGGAAATTCCCGTGGCGCCCGAAGCGCTGAAATTCTACAAGGATGGCGCGCCCGTGCTGCAGCGCTATATGAGTTTCTGGCTAGCCAATTTCTTTGATCGCATGTGGGTGCTGGTGGTGGCTCTGGGCGCGCTGATTTTACCCCTGTCGCGCGTGGTGCCACCCCTGTACGTGTGGCGCATCCGCTCGCGCGTGTACCGCTGGTATGGCCAGCTGCGCACGGTCGAGCAGGCGCTGGAAGACGTGCCGCAAGAGCAACGTGCGCAAGTGTATGCGGCGCAATTGCAACGGCTGGACCAGATCGAGGAAATGGTCAACCAGATCTCGATTCCCCTGTCGTTTGCCGATGGCTTGTACGGCTTGCGCAGCCACATCAACTTCGTGCGCAAGCGCATCTTGACCTTGATGGGTGAGCATCCGGTAGCCGAGGTGGGCGAGCCGGCCTGAGCGCTTAAACGAGGTTGATCGACAGCTTGCGCCCGACCAGCGCGGCGGCCCGCAAGGTCAAACGCTGTTCAGTGAATCAGGCGCCCAGCCACGGCAAGCCCGCCTTGCACCAGCCGCCGATCTGCTTGCGGTGGCCGTCCGCATCCTTGTCGCCTTCGAAGCCTTCGAGGATGTCGAAGCAGTTCATGTAGCCGTGTTCGGTGGCCAGCTTGGCGGCATGGCGCGAACGCACGCCGGAGCGGCACAGGAACAGCAGCACCTCGTCCTTGCCGGCCTGGGCAGTCAGTTGCGCGAGGAAGTCGGGATTCGGCACGCCGCCCGGGTAGGTGGCCCACTGCACCGCACCATGCTGGGTATCGGCGATGTCGACCCGGCCGACCCAGTCGCGCTCGGCATTCGTGCGCACATCGATGAGTTTGGCGGCAGCATCGACTTGTAGCAGGTCGTACGCTTCCTGCGGCGTGACAGCGCCGGCATACGGCGTACCTTCATTGGCCCGGCTGCGGGCGGTGGTCAGGATGTCGGCGGCGGTAGTCATGGCGTCCTCGATGAAAGTGGAAAGGTGTGAACGATTATAGTGCGCCGTTCGCGCTCCGCAAACGGGAAGTCACGGTGCACGGCGCATGCACCACAACAAGGCATTTTTCAGGAATCCATACAAAATGCACGATAATGGTGCGTTATTCGTTTTTTGCACTTGCATAGTGCATTCTTGATGTGACGCAAACGCGCGTGAAAATCGCGGGCAGGAAAACTTTCACTGGGATGGCAGTAATTTTGCTGCCGGCACCAGGGGGCTCCTGGAGCTGGCATGGAATCTGCTATGATCCCTATGAGTTTTGGTGGCACGCAATGTTTGCTTCGCTTCATCAGCCCAGACGCACTAAGGTCGGCTCACCCCACATTCATTTAGGAGATACGCATGGCAATGACAGCCGCAGAAGTCTTGAAGATGGTAGAAGAAAACGAAGTCAAATTCGTTGATTTCCGCTTTGCCGATACCCGTGGTAAAGAGCAGCACGTGACGGTTCCCGTGTCGCACTTCGACATGGACAAATTCGAATCGGGCCACGCCTTTGACGGTTCTTCGATCGCTGGCTGGAAAGGCATTGAAGCGTCCGACATGATCTTGTTGCCGGATCCAAACACGGCCAATATCGACCCGTTCATGGAAGAAACGACCCTGTTCATGCAGTGCGACGTGATCGAGCCGTCGGACGGCAAGGGCTACGACCGCGACCCGCGTTCGATCGCGAAACGCGCCGAAGCCTACCTGAAATCGTCGGGCATGGGCGACACCGCCTACTTCGGCCCTGAGCCGGAATTCTTCATCTTCGACAGCGTGCGCTGGAAGATCGACATGTCGGGCTGCTTCGTCAAGATCGGTTCGGACGAAGGTTCGTGGTCGACCGGCAAGGACATCGAAGGCGGCAACAGCGGCCACCGTCCTACCGTCAAGGGCGGCTACTTCCCGGTGCCACCAGTGGACAGCTTCCAGGACATGCGTTCGGAAATGTGCCTGATTCTGGAATCGCTGGGCATCCCGGTTGAGGTACATCATCACGAAGTCGCTGGCGCAGGCCAGAATGAAATCGGCACCCGCTTCTCGACCCTGGTCGAGCGCGCCGACTGGACGCAAAACCTGAAATACGTGGTGTGGAACGTGGCGCACAGCTATGGCAAGACCGCTACCTTCATGCCGAAACCTATCGTTGGCGACAACGGTTCGGGCATGCACGTGCATCAATCCGTATGGAAAGATGGCAAAAACCTGTTCGCTGGCGACGGCTATGCCGGCCTGTCCGATTTCGCCCTGTACTACATCGGCGGTATCATCAAGCATGCCAAGGCACTGAATGCGATCACCAACCCGGGCACCAATTCGTACAAGCGTCTGGTGCCAGGCTACGAAGCCCCAGTGAAATTGGCGTACTCGGCGAAAAACCGCTCCGCCTCGATCCGTATCCCGCACGTGGCCAATCCAAAAGGCCGCCGCGTGGAAGCGCGCTTCCCGGATCCACTGGCGAACCCGTACCTGTGCTTCGCCGCACTGCTGATGGCTGGCCTGGACGGCGTTACCAACAAGATCCATCCGGGCGAAGCTGCCTCGAAAGATCTGTACCATCTGCCGCCGGAAGAAGACGCACTGATCCCTACCGTGTGCGCTTCGCTGGAAGAAGCACTCGATGCGCTCGACAAGGACCGCGAGTTCCTGACTCGTGGCGGCGTGTTCAGCGATTCCATGATCGACGCGTACCTGGAACTGAAAATGCAGGACGTGCAGCGCATGCGCATGACCACGCATCCTGCCGAGTTCGACATGTACTACTCGCTGTAATGGCACCATGCCGGCAACTTGCCGGTAGTGAATAAAAAACGCGGGTGAGGCGATCGGTCTTGCCCGCGTTTTTTTTATGCAGTACGCCAATGCAGTGATAGTGCGGTGTTGTATAGTCGGCCCAGGAACGATGCGGCATGTGCCGACAGGAGTGAAGATTGACCAAGCATTACAGAATGGCGCTGATGGCAGGATTGCTGGGCGCGGCAGCACAGGCGCACGCGCAGCTGTATGTGTGCGCCGATGCACAAGGACACAAGACATACACGGACAAGCGTGCTGGCAAGCATTGCCAGCTGCTTGATTTGCCCGGCGCCATGACGGAGCCGCCGCGCAAGACGGCGCCGCTGGCCGGCGCACCGGCCCGGCCAGCCACGCAGGCGGTCGCCACGGCAGCGCCTGCCGCCGGCGCGTTTCCCAAGGTCGATGGCGCCGAGCAACGGGCGCGCGACCTGGACCGGCGTCAGATCTTGCAGGACGAATTGCGCAGCGAAGAGCAGAAACTGGCGGCCCAGCGCCTGGAATTTAACGCCGGACAACCTGAGCGCCAGGGCAATGAGCGTAACTATGCGAAATATCAGGAACGGGTGGCGCAGCTGAAGGACAACATTGGCCGAACACAGCAGAACGTCGAGGCCCTGAAACGCGAGATCGCCAATATCCGATGACGAGACCATGACAATAGACAACCATTCCAGCCGTCCCGCCCACCTGGCCGGCCTTGATTTGCTGGCTTCGGCCGTGATTCTGCTCGATGGTGACGGCCGCATCAGCTATGCCAACGCGGCGGCGGAAAACCTGCTGGAAAGCTCGCTGAAAGCCCTGTCGCGGCAAAAGCTGACGGCGCTGTTCCTCAATCCCGAGGAGCTGGCCGGCATCTGCGCGCAGGCGCTCGAACATCAATTTTCCGACTTGCGCCAGGACCTGAGCCTGGAACGCCTGGGGCGCGAGCCGCTGCGCGTGCACAGCATTGTCAGCGCGCTCGACGCACCGCGCGACGGCGTGCTGATCGAGCTGCGCGAAAACGTGCAGCAGTTAAAACTCGACCGCGAGGAGCGCATCCTCGACCAGAGCCAGGTCAACAAGGAGCTGATCCGCAACCTGGCGCATGAAATCAAGAACCCGCTGGGCGGCATCCGCGGCGCGGCCCAGTTGCTGGAACTGGAATTGCCGGCCCTGCACCTGAGCGAGCTGCGCGAGTATACGCAAGTCATCATCAAGGAAGCGGACCGCCTGCAGACCCTGGTCGACCGCCTGCTGGCGCCGCACCGCCGCCCGCATATCGTGGGCGACGTGAATATCCACGAAGTGTGCGAGCGCGTGCGCAGCCTGATCCTGGCCGAGTTTCCCAGCGGTCTCACCATTTCGCGCGATTACGACGCCTCGATCCCCGAATTTCGCGGCGACAAGGAACAATTGATACAAACCGTGCTCAATATCGCGCATAACGCGGCGCAAGCCCTGGCCGAGCGCATCGAGGCGGGCGATGCGGAGCTGATTTTCAAGACGCGCGTGGCGCGCCAGGTGACCCTGGCGAAGGTCCGTTACGGCCTGGCATTAGACTTGCATATCATTGACAATGGACCTGGCATCGCACCCCAGATCCGCGACCGGATTTTCTACCCGCTGGTGTCGGGCAGGGAAGGCGGCAGCGGTTTGGGACTGACCTTGGCGCAAACCTTCGTGCAACAGCACCTGGGCGTGATCGAGTGCGAAAGCCGGCCTGGATACACCGATTTCAGGATCGTTCTACCCTTGCCATAAGCGAGGAGGTATCCCACCCATGAAATCCATTGCGGGACGCACACACTAATGAAGCCAATCTGGATAGTTGACGACGACGAATCAATCCGCTGGGTGCTGGAAAAAGCCCTGGCGCGGGAAAATCTCGCCACCAAGAGTTTTGCCAATGCACGCGACGCCATCGCCGCACTGGAATTTGACACGCCGCAAGTGCTCGTGTCCGATATCCGCATGCCGGGCGCGTCCGGCCTGGAATTGCTGCAGACGGTCAAGTCGCGCTTTCCCGGCTTGCCTGTCATCATCATCACGGCCTTTTCCGACCTCGATTCGGCCGTCGCGGCCTTCCAGGGCGGCGCCTTCGAATACCTGGCCAAGCCCTTCGACATCGACAAGGCTGTCGAGCTGATCCGCCGCGCGCTGGAAGAGAGCCTGCGCGAGACCAGCGTCGAATCGGGTCCGTCGGAAACGCCGGAAATCCTCGGCCAGGCGCCGGCCATGCAGGAAGTCTTCCGCGCCATCGGCCGCCTGTCGCAATCGAACGTGACGGTGCTCATCACGGGCGAATCCGGTTCCGGCAAGGAACTCGTGGCGCGCGCGTTGCACAAGCACAGTCCGCGCGCGGCGCAGCCCTTCATTGCCCTGAACACGGCGGCGATCCCGAAGGATTTGCTGGAGTCCGAACTGTTCGGCCACGAACGCGGGGCGTTTACGGGCGCGCAGACGACGCGCCGGGGCCGCTTCGAGCAAGCCGAGAATGGCACCCTGTTCCTCGATGAAATCGGCGACATGCCGTTCGACCTGCAGACGCGCTTGCTGCGCGTGTTGTCCGACGGCCATTTCTATCGCGTCGGCGGGCACCAGCCCATGAAGGCGAATGTGCGCGTCATTACCGCCACGCACCAGAACCTCGAGCAGCGCGTGCGCGACGGCCTGTTCCGCGAAGACTTGTATCACCGCCTGAACGTGATCCGGCTGCGCCTGCCCAGTTTGAGGGAGCGGCGCGAGGATATCCCCATCCTGGTGCGCCACTTCCTGGTGCAAAGCGCACGCCAGCTGGGCGTGGAAGCCAAACGCATGAGCGAACCGACCATGCAATTTCTCAGCGGCCTCGATTTGCCCGGCAATGTGCGCCAGCTGGAAAACCTGTGCAACTGGATCACCGTGATGGCGCCAGGCCAGACGGTGGAAATCAAGGACTTGCCGCTGGAATTGACGCAGGGGCAGGGTGATGGCGTGGCCACTGCGGCGGCGGGCGAGGCTGCGCCGGCGGCCATTGCCCATCCGCACGGTGGCCAGGTCTTCGAAGCGGCGGCGCCCGCCACCGGCGCGCCGCCGGGCTGGATTGGTTTACTGGAATTGCAAGCGGCCGGCATGCTGGGCGCCGGGCAGCAGGAAGTCATGGCCGTGCTGGGACGGCAATTCGAGTCGGCCCTGATCAAGACGGCGCTCAAGCATACGCACGGACGCAAGAACGATGCCGCCGTGCGCCTGGGCATCGGCCGTAACACCATCACCCGCAAGATCTCCGAACTGGGCATCGACGGCGCCAAGGACGACTGATTCCCGTCCGGACGGGGCTCCGCCCCGTCCGCTTCCCCTCGCGGCGTCCCTTGCACGCCACAACACCCACAACAATGGCAGGCGATAAGGTAAGCTGGCGCCTGTCGGACTGTTTCGTCCGGTCTTAACTTTCATTGTGGAACTGTATGCTGATTAACTGCGTGGCCTACCAGGATGGCAAAAAACTGGCCGACTTGCCGATTGACGATATCAGCGATTACGTCGAGCGCCCCGACTGCTTCGTCTGGGTGGCCCTGCTCGACGCCACGCCGGACGAGCTGAAACAGATGCAGCACGAGTTTTGCCTGCACGAACTGGCGGTGGAAGACGCGCAGCGGGGCCACCAGCGTCCGAAGATCGAGGAATATGGCGATTCCCTGTTTGCCGTGGTGAAAACCGTGGAAATGGTCGAAAACGAACTGGTGCTGGGTGAAGTCGACATTTTTGTCGGCGCCAATTATGTGCTCTCGTCGCGCAGCAACAGCTCGCAAGGTTTCCTCGGCGTGCGCGCGCGCGCCGAGCGCGAACCGCACTTGCTGCGCCAGGGCTCGGCTTTCGTGCTGTACGCGCTGATGGACGCCGTCGTCGACCGTTACTTTCCCGTGCTCGACGCGCTGGAATCGGAGCTGGAATTGATCGAGGACCGTATCTTCGACCGTGGCACCGAGCGCGACAATATCGAACGGTTGTACCAGCTGAAACGCAAGGTCATGGTCTTGCGCCACGTGGTGGCGCCCCTGATGGAAGCGGTGGGCAAGCTGCACGGGGGACGGGTGCCGCCGCTGTGCCACGATACCCAGGAGTATTTCCGCGACGTGCATGACCATCTGGCGCGCATCAATGGCACGCTCGACACCATCCGCGACACCATCAGCACGGCGATTCAGGTGAATTTGTCGATGGTGGCCATCGATGAGAGCGAAGTGAACAAGCAGTTGGCAGCCTGGGCGGCCATTTTCGCCGTGTTCACGGCGTTTGCCGGCGTGTGGGGCATGAACTTCAAGTTCATGCCGGAGCTGGACTGGCAATACGGCTATCCTGTGGCCGTGGGACTGATGAGTTGTGTCTGCGGTTATATGTATTACTTGTTCAAGCGTTCCGGCTGGCTATAAAAAATTCCTGTGTATCTGTATTATTAAACAATAGCCAGAGGTACAATCGCGGCAGGTCCGCTCGGGTGGGCCATGGCTGAGGGTTGCCACGCCGGCAGGTTTGCTGGCGCTTCCAGTGCTGGGCAGGAGCATTCATGAGTATTCCGCTGTTTGATGTGAATTCGCAAGAACCCCTGTTCGATCCCGAGCAGCGGCGCACCTTGGCGGAAGCGGCCCTGCGCTCGATTACGGCCTCGACAGCGCACGCCCGTGGCGACGACTTCCTGCGCATCCTCGTCAAGGACCTGGCCGAAGCGCTCGACGTGCACTATGTGATCGCCGGGCGCCTGGTGCACATGGACGATGGCAGCGAAGGCATCCGCACGCTGGCCCTGTGGGGCGGCGACGGCTACCAGCCGAATATCGAATACAGCCTGCAGCACACGCCTTGCCAGGACGTGACCTGCCAGAGCATGTGTTTTCATGGCAGCGACATCCAGCGTCGCTTTCCATTCGATACCCTCCTGGTCGACATGCAGGCGGAAAGCTATGTCGGCATGCCGCTGATCGATACCGAAGGCAAGACCCTGGGCATCCTGTCGGCCATCGACACGCGTCCCATTGATGAAAACAAGCGCTTGCTGGCCTTGTTGCTGCTGTCGATCTTCTCGGCCCGCGGCGCGGCCGAGCTGCAGCACCAGGAGCGCACGCAGCAGCTGGAAGAAATCGTGCGCGTGCGTACCGAATCGCTGCTGGCGGCGCAGGCCAACCTGATCGAGCAGGAACAGATGGCAGCCCTCGGTTCGCTGGTGGCCGGTGTGTCGCATGAAGTCAACACGCCCATCGGCGTGGCGTTGACGGCGGCGTCGAGCATGGGCAGTTATGCCGACCAGCTGGTGCAGCTGCTGGGCGGTGCCAAGGTCAGCCGTGCCGAACTGGTCGACATTGCCGCATCCCTGAAAGGCGCGGCCGCCTTGATCGAACGCAACCTGGCGCGCGCCGCCGACCTGATCGGCAATTTCAAGCAGCTGGCCGTGGACCAGGTCAGTGAATACGTGGCCGACCTGGCGCTGCACGACTATGTGCACGGCCTGGTATCGGCGCACAGTCCGGAACTGCGCAAGGCGGCGCTGGGCGTGGAACTCGATATCGCGCCCGATTGCCAGGTGCGCCTGGCGGCCGGCAAGTTGTCGCAAATCCTCTCGAACCTGCTGATGAACAGCGCCCGCCACGGCTATCCGCAGGGCGGGCCAGGACGCATCACGATACGCGCGCGCATCGAGGCGGACGAGGATGACGTGGCCTTGCAATGGCTGCTGCTGGAATTTTCCGACGATGGCATCGGCCTGGCGCCGGCCGTGCGCGAACATATGTTTGAACCGTTTTTCACCACCAAGCGGGGCCAGGGCGGCTCCGGCCTGGGCATGCACATCGTCTATACCATCGTGCAGCAACTGGGCGGCCAGGTGTGCGCCATCGACTGCACGCCCGGCTGTCATATACAGATCAGGCTGCCGCTGGCAGGCTGACGCCGCGCGGCCTCCCGGCTGCCAGGGAAAGGCCTCCCTATCCCTGGCAGCCGCTGCTTTTCACATGTTGTATGTACGCCATACGCATGCTGAGTTCTATTGACACTCGTATTCCTGCCGTGATTCTATGTAGTTGTCTAGTTGACTTTCAGTCGCCTAGTGCCATTTCTGTACAAGTGTCCCAGCGAAATTCGCGGTACTTGATTGGGTGCCGTACGAGGCGTTTCCTTTAGATGAACGAGTGCAATCCGGGTCACAAATCCGGAGTCATATATAACCGTACAAATGAAAAAGGGTTCCCCATGCTTAAAGAAACCGTCATCTCCCGTGCCGTTCGCATCGTTTGCGCCGGCGGTGTAGCTGCCGCCATGTCCGTTGTTTAGCAGTCCGCGATCGCGCAGGATGCACAGGCTGCCGATACGCAGATCCAGCGCGTGGAAGTCACGGGCTCGTCGATCAAGCGCATCGCCGCCGAAGGCGCCTTGCCGGTCACCGTCCTGACCGCCGAAGCCATCCGCACCTCGGGTGCCACCTCGGTCACCGATCTGGTCAAGAAACTCTCTTCCGCCCAGGGCGCTACCAGCGAGAGTGCCTCGGTTGGCGGCAGCACCTTTGGTTTCTCCGGCATTTCCGTGCATAACGTGGGTGAGACGCGTACGCTCGTCTTGCTGAACGGCAAGCGCCTGGCCCAGTTCGGCGGTCAGACCTTGACGGGCTTTGCGGCTGGTTTCGACTTGAATTCCATCCCTATCTCGGCAATTGAGCGGGTCGAGCTGCTGACCGATGGCGCCTCCGCACTGTACGGCGCCGACGCCATTGCCGGCGTGGTCAACTTCATTACCAAGCACGACACCACCATAGGCGATGTGACCATCGGCTATTCCGCGCCGAAAAACGGCGCGCGCGAGAAACGCATCAGCGCCACCAAGGGCTTTGGCAATCTGGACGAGGATGGCTACAACGTCGTGCTGACCTTTGGCCACGACGAGCGCGACAAGCTCGCTTCGGTCGACCGTAAGTTCGCCAACACGGGCAAGGTACAGTTTTCGGCAAATGGCAAGCGCTATCAGAAGCAGCAGTTTTCGGCCAGTCCGATTCCGGCTAATGCCACCGACGACAATGGGCAGCTGATCAGCCCTTACCAGAAGGCCAACGGCTCCTGCCCCGACAAGACGTTCCGCGTAATCGAGCCCTATAACGATGGCAGTGGCCTGGTTGATGACTACTGCGGCTACGACTTCACCAAGGATCTGGAAATCTATCCGGAGCGCAAGCGCGATAACTTCATGGCCTCGGGCACCTTCAAGATCGCGGGCCAGGAAGTGTATGCGGACGTGCTGTTGTCTCGCACCAAGCAGACCTCGCGCATCGCTCCCGTTCCCGGCGCCATCGCCGTCGATGCCGGCACGCCGCTGCACAACAAGTATTTGTTACCACTTGGCATTACTGGCGATAGTACTGCGTTTTACCGCCTATTCGACATGGGCCAGCGTACCTCGAAAGATACTGCCGACTTCGCCAGCGTGGTGGTCGGGACGCGCGGGATTCTTGCCGGCTGGGATTACAATGCAGCGTACAACTTCTCGGAAAGCCGCGTAAAAGGCAGTATTTCCGGTTATCCTGGTGCGATTGCCGTCAATAACCTGACATCGAGCGGCTTGCTCGACCCCTTCGTTGGTCCAGGCAAGCAGTCGACCGCGGCACAGGACGCCATCAAGGCAGCCACGTTCTCGGGTTACTGGGACGGTGGTACTTCGCGCCTGCAAACGATTAACCTGAATGGCTCGACGGAAGTGCGGCGACTGCCGGGTGGCGCAATGATGCTGGGCATGGGGGTGAACATCAACCGCGAAGAATTCTCCGCGAAGCCGAGCCCGTTTGCGCAAGGCATCCTGGCCGATCCGGTAAAAGGCACCTTGTGCGGCGGTACGACGGGCTTGGAATGCGACCAGCGTTTCGGCGACGCGGCCAGTAGCCAGCCATATAGTGCCAGCCGCACGTCGAAGGGCATTTTTGGCGAAGTGATCGCGCCTGTACTGAAAGAGCTGGAATTGGGCGCCGCCTTGCGTTTTGATGAATTCTCGGACTTTGGTGGCGCCACCACGGCCAAGGCCAGCTTCAAGTGGACGCCGGCCCCCACCTTGCTGATCCGCGGTTCGGTCGGCAATGGCTTCCATGCGCCGACAGTGCCGCAAGTTAACGCCTTGCAGCGTGGCTATGGCGTTACCAGCGAGAAGTACACGTGTACGCCAGCCCTTCAAGCCATCGCGACGCGCCTCAATGCAGTGTGCCAGCCAGGCAACCGCCAATACGATCAGCTGGCCGGTGGCAACCGCGAATTGCAGCCTGAGAAATCGAAACAGGCGACCATCGGTTTCCGTTATGAGCCGATCAGTGCCATCACCCTGGGTGCCGACCTGTGGCATGTGCAAATCCGCGATTCCTTCGGCCAGCTGACTGAGCAACTGGTGTTTACCAATCCGGCCAACTTTCCGAAATCCTGGGGCGTCAACAAGGACGTGGGTACGGGCACGACCTACCTGGCTTTCCTGGCGGACAACCAAAACCTCGGTAAATCGTTTGCCACCGGTGTCGACATCGACATCAGCGCCCGTTACCGCTCGGGTATTGGCCTGTTCACGTCGCAGCTGAATGCGACGCAGATGCTGCGCGAGGACGTGCAGCTGGAGCGCAATGGTCAGTATTACTCGGCGTTGGGTAACTTTGCCGAGCTCGGTTCGGTCACTTTCCGCACGCGTGGTCAGTGGACCAACACCCTGAAAACGGGCAACTGGGCCAATTCGCTGACGGTCAACTTCCTGTCCGGCTACAAGGACCAGGAAACCTCGGTCGACGTGCTTGACGCTTCGGGTGCCGTGACGGGCCAGGAAAAGATCCGCATGAAAGTGGGCTTCTATTCGACCCTCGACTGGCAAACGGTGTGGACGCCTAGCAAGAGCTGGGTCCTCACCGCAGGCGTGCTGAACCTGACCGACAAGAGCCCGCCATTCGTGCCATCGACGTCCGGCGCGAACCGTGGCCAGCAATTCGGCTATGACGACCGCTACTACGATCCGCGCGGCCGCACCGGCTACCTGAATGCCTCGTACAAGTTTTAAGCCGGGCGCGCAGGCATAAAAAAACCGGCACTGAGTGCTAATGCCGTTCAGTTAAGACTGGACGGCATTTTTATTTTGGGGCTTGTAAACGCCCGGGCCAGCTGTTAACCTGTATGGCTATGCTCGATGACACTCTCCATTTCCTGGCAAATTACCTCGAGGCACCTGACTGGCGCCGACTAGGGGAACATTTGCCGGTCGAGTGGATTGAACA
>NZ_JBNYXM010000046.1:0-25820 GCF_051380665.1 Janthinobacterium lyxosi | reverse complement strand
CTTGAGTCATGAGATGGCGGCTGATTAAGGTTGTGCAACAGTGTACGCAAAACGTGTCTGGCTTTGAATAGCGGCCAGCTACGAAAGGGTACATAATCACACGACTCCAGACACATAATCACACGACTCCAGACATCTAAACAGCTAAACAGTCACATATTTACAATATTTAATAAAAATATCAAAAATATATTCGATTGAAATTATTTCTTCTTATTCATAATCATCCAGCGTGGCGACTTGAATCGGATGATACGGAAATATAACCAGATATACGATATTATGAATAATAGGGAGCAACAAATCAATAACCAGGTATGGCGCCAAAGCATAGTCGCAGGGATCACGGCCATCAGAGAAAACAGCCATAAATACGGCGATGTCATGGAATTACGGCGCATCAATGCACGCGCCTCCTTGCGCCCCACGGTCCACTGCACGATGCGACGGAAAATCAGGCTATGCAAATGGATACCGTCAGGCATCACCGCTGATTTCCCCTGAATGAATGCACGTCGATAAGCGGAAAACAGTGTTTCAAACACAGGATAGATAAGCAATAGGACGGCATACCAGGTCGACACTTCCGAGTTGCGCATCACCAGCAGCAAGGTCAGTTCGCCCAGCATGAAACCAATAAAATACGCTCCGCCATCGCCGAGAAAAATCAACCCGACGGGATAATTCCAGATCAGGAAACCTGTAATCGCCCCTGCCACCAGCAAGGCAGATACCAGGATAAAAGAGTCATTGACCTGCAAGGCAACATAGGCGAGTGACAGCAACATGCAGATGGACACCACGCTGGCCAAGCCATTGAAACCGTCGATAATATTGATGGCATTGGCAATACCGGCCACGGCCAGCACCGTAATTGGCAAGCTCAGCCAAATAAAGGGAATCGCCCAACTGGAAAATACCCAGTCAATGCGGTCGATCCGCGCATCAATCAGGAAATACGCCAGCAGGGCGCCCGCCATGGTCAGCAGCAAGCGGCCGATGGGACTGACCTTGCCCGTGAAATCTTCGACAATACCGCCGGCAAAGGCGATGCCTGAACACAATAGCAAAGACAGCATCCAGTAAGTCATGGCCGGCAAACGCCAGATCGACACGAGGGCACTGAGCACCACCGCCAGGAAAATCGACAATCCGCCTATACGCGCCACCGAATGCGAATGAACTTTTTGGACACCATGAAAATCCGAATCGAGTGCCGCACTATGCAATCTCACCTGTTTTATAATCAACAGGGTCAATAATGCGGATGCGACAAAGCTCACGATAAAAGAAAACATTTTTATTATCAATAAAAAATCGGGCTCGCCACTAAAAAGCCATCGATAAGGTGAAAAATACGAGAAAATTACGCTATACGGCAGTAAATGACATTGTACTGAAATTACCAATAAATCCCTATTTCAACATGCTGGCATGCACAGCCTGCCGGTACAGATATCCAACAATGCCATGTATTGAGGCACCGGGGATTGGAGATCGCCCGCCTTGCCCCGCCTGCATGTATGCGGGGTCCACACCGGGGAAAACATACAAATCATTATTCGTATGACAACAAATTCGTGCCGACATTCGCCGAGGCTGGTACTTGAGCTGCAGATAGTAGCAAAGGCGTCCATGATCGCTAACAGCTTTTAACATTTAATACATCAAGGAATAACTTATTTAATGACACAGAAACAGTGACATGTACCATGGATGCCATTCACACCCGGAGTCTCACCATGGCGTAGAACGGTATAAATCATTAGCCGACATCGAGCGCGGTTTCCGGGTTCTCAAGTCCGAAATCGGACCGATCTACCGTCGCTTGCCTGATCGCATACGCGTGCATGCGACCATCTGCTTCATCGCGCTGACTCTGTACCGCGTCATGCGCCCCCCTTTGCACGCCACGCCCGAGCGCGCGCTGGCCAAACTGCGTCGTATTCAGCACCACAGCGTCTCCGTGAACGGAGCCCAACCCGCTGCCGGGCTATCGACCGTCAACAAGGAGCAGATCGACATCTTGGCTGCATGGAGCATCAAAAAACCGACACTAAAAAATGTAATTAACAATTTTTTAGTGGAGCGTTTTGTATACTTACAAATCAAGTACTTACGCGATTAACTGTCGAACTCGGGTGGATTACCTATTCGATTTGCTTGGATTGCAGCCGCTCGGCGAAATTTGATGCTCCGGCCCTGGGATATAAGACGACAGCCTATTTCACTATTTTTTTGTTCTGACATATGACTTGAAATAAATATATCTGAGACGAATATTTTTGTATTTCCGGGCAAAAAAGAATAGAGAAAGGATGACCGCACGGTGAAATCCTCCAATATCCTTCCGTGTTCGAACAGAGGCGGGCCACTGCGAACGCTTGATATACTGAATCACGTTACGCCGTTTTGAGCCTTGAAAAATACCAAACGCAATGTCATGCAACGAGGGCACATCCCGTTTGTCGAAAAAGTCACCAAACCCAAATATGTCATTCTGAGGCGCAGCTAAACATGCACTGACCATTTCTGTCGACGAGTTCTCGCACAACGCTTCCCACGTACGCAGTGCAACTTTTTGCAGGTCTTCAGCCGCAACGGCATAGTTCCTGATGTAGGGCTGCCATTTTTGAGCCGCAAATATAACCCCACGTTGAAAACTGTCCGAAAATTGCTCATACGTCCGGTTTTCTTCCAGATTCACAGTACGCATAGCCTCAATGCCGCAGTCCGTACGCACGTATCCTTCCACACTGCCTTGATCTGAATTGCAAATAATTTCCAACGGCGCGACAGCATCAATCAACTCAATTGATGCAATATCCACATTCGCATTGGGACCGAACGCAGCCTTGCTAACCGATGCTGGCTGGGGATTCAAATACCGCTGCAAGCCCAGGTAATAGCCACTCAAGTGCACCTGCGGAGCAACCAAGGCAATGTTATCCTGTATGGTGCCGCGCCAGCCGATGTCGACCAGGCCTGCCGATCCCGCGTCTAGTAGCCCTTCTTGTTTCAAGTATTCCTGCAATACGGTACGCTTCTGCTGAGCATGGGCAAGAAGCGCTTGAGAAAACTCAGCATCTGCCAATAATTGCTGTACCCGCCTGTCGCTTCCAGGAGCGTCTATCACCTCTTCTGGCGTCAAGCCACAACGACGCAGAGTATCAAGATGCCTATCAATGGATAGTCCCAACGTTTGAAACAGGGCATCCATCGATTGTCGTTGCACCAGTCGCCATACGCGCTGGAGTTCTTCACTGGAACTGGCATATAAGGAAGCGGCAAAGGTCGACAGACGGCTCACCTCCAGCAGCGTGGCTGGTGGCAGAGCAATACCCGCAAGCATCATGTCTGGAAACATGGCCTGGTACACGCGGAGGAAGAATTCTCCTTCGCGCGTCTGAAAGTACACGCGCTTGACATTGTCGCTTACGCTCGATTCAGCAATAAACAGGGAAAAACCGATAAACAGAGGGGCCGCCTGCACGCCATACAGGAACGCATTGTCGGCGGCATATTCTTTCTGCGCCTCAGCCAAGGTCATCTGCCGCAAGAAAGTGAACAAATCGCTACGACTGGAAAACAAGCTCTCACTCTTCTCCCGTCTATCATGGCCTGCCTGTGGCAAGAAACTCACCGAGGTAATGCCGTGCTGTGCTGGCATGGCGACATCCGAATGGAGGTTGTCGCCGATATGAACGTGCTCGGCTGGTTTAATGTTGTAGAAGGTCTGAACATGAGGAAATAAACGCCCTGAACGCTTGTTGAGGCCGACATCGCATGAACTGATCCCGGAGCTGACAACATCCTGCAGCCCATGGTGCTTCAGCAGGCGCTGCAAGCGACCCGCATCCATGTAAAAATCCGACAAGAATACGGTTTTCTGGGCGGGATATTGTGCCAGTACTGCGGCAATTTCCTCATCGGGGAACGAACGCTCACACTCCAGAGAAAACTCGACTTCCGCCAATTCCATATGCAACCCGGGAGGGCAGCTACCAACAACAAAAATTCTAGCTAGCCAGTCGGCAAGGACGGCCTCAAGCTCGTACTCGTCATCTTTCCCTTCAGAACGTGCAACGCCCGCAAGCGCGGCTTCGACCGCAATACGTTCTAGATATAAACTCTGCGGATCGGTAAAGGTTTCGCACAAGACTTTTTGAAAGCGCAAATAAACATGCTGCGCAAGCGAGAGCTTGATGCACTCGGGATGACAGTGACGCCGTATCAAGGTGTCCCATACGTCCACCGTACGCAGTTGATAACTGGTCCCCATTAGCGTAAAACCTCATAAACGGCGGTTGAATTTTCGATGAATTTCAAGACGGGCGCAGGCAGGCGCCGCATGAGCGCCATGATTTTGTTACGGACAAAGGGTTTCGGCAAGCCACTCAGGCGGCGCTCTTCATCTCTTACATAGTCGCGCCAAGCTGCTGCGGTCATTGCTTCAATTGCTGCACGGTCATGCCCAGCTTGATTCAGGGTCGCGGCAACCCACTCGTGAAACAGCGCGGAGGACTCCTCCCACGATGGCCATGCCTGAGCTGTAAGGGCAGCATTGCGCCGCAGTTCACGCAACAAATCACGGTCACGCATCAGTCGCTGGATGTGTTCTACGACCTGCTCCTCATCCCCCATGGATGCCACCAGCGCATTGCTTTCATGACGGATGTACTCATCATAGCCGCTCACGTCATAGACCACGGCTGTTCCACCACAATGAAACATTTCCAATGGCGGGCCAAACATGCCTTCAACACTGCTTAGCTTCACCAATACATCGCAAGCCTGATAGATACTTGGCACAGTCGTGATGGGAACACGTGAATGGATACGGCGCACGCCTGGAATCCAACTAACAGGGGAACTGGTCAGCAAAGTGATATCACGCACCTTGGCTTTCTTAACCAATTGAATGGTGGTACCAACATTCTTGAACTTTACCCGAAATGGCCCTTCAACCAGAACGCGTAATTCCTGGTCATCCGGCAACGTAGCGGCACCGGGACTATAAAGATCCTTGCGTATGCCATTGCGTACCAATGCCGAATGCTGTCCGTGCTGGTCGGATAAATGCTGCCTGATCCAGTCAACCTCGGTGACATATGCAACACCAAATTGATACGTAGCGTCCACCAGGCGGCGCAAAGGCTGCTCGTGTTCAGGATAAAAGCGCGATTCGATGGATTGGACAAAATACGCATATTTTTCCGCATTGAATTGCGCCAATTCAAGAGCCGTTTTCCACCAAGTGGCGATGACCAAACCAAAAGACCGTTGCTTGGCGTCTTCAAAATTAATGAGCGTCAACTTGCTCGCGTGCGGATGCCATGCATATGTTGCGGGACTAAAAGCCTCCTGGACCGCCAGTGTTACCTTGAAACCCTGCTCCTGCAGGTAGTGCGCATGTTGGAAAATCACATACGTGCCACCACTGATGCTGACCGAGCCGACCAGAAAACAGATTTCGCTCATACCAGTCCCCCGCTGCGAAAACGACGATAGGCATAAGCCACGCCCGGCAAAGCCTGCCGACGGATGGACAGCCAAGGCCAAAAACCCAGCATCATGCCGGGATGACGACGCATCAGCCGTGCTGTAAAGCGCAAGCGATCAAGCCACGTTGACGGAGCAGTACTGTTGAATCTTGAACTCTCAAATACCCCGAAATTCTCAACATGAAAAACAGTCGAGAACCAGTTCATCTCATCCGACGTGGGCATGAATACCATCCGTGCGTGGCAGCGCGCTGTCAAATGCAACAACCTGGATACATCATGATCGCAATTGGCAAAATGCCGGCACAGGGCGTCAAAGCGCTCAAATAGCTTGGCTTGTAGCGGAAAAATAAATTGCCTAACCATATCCTCTTCTTCAAAATCGCTCCGGACAGGTTGCGCCAAGCCACGTTCTGTATGCACGTAACGCGCTACAGAGCCGTGGTCAGCAGCAAGTATGACTTCAAACAAGGCTCGATTTTCATTGAAAATATGGAAGTGCGCTGACCGTTCGCCCGAGCACGAAAACAACAAACCATGCTTTCGACTGCTACCATTGGCGGCACCCATACCAACCAGGCCAACATAGTAACCATCAATGCTCTGAACTGATGTGGAAGTCGCATCACACAACAAACGGTAAAGATTGTCCTGAATCGTTCCTTTCCAGCCTACATCGACGAGGTGCAAGGTCGCCGGCAAGGTTCCACCCGACAAATCAGTGAGATAGTCGATAAATGCCAAGCGCCGCGATATCCGCTCAGTTTCATACAACTGACAAAACCATGGGTTGCCCAGCAAGGCGCGATAGACTGCTGACGTAGGCAGATCCGCCTCCCGCACTTTCAGTGCGTCGACACTGACACCAAGCACCTGTGCAACCTGAGTAGCATAGACTTCGAGACCCAAGCTACTTAAAAACTCCATCACGGAGATAGCGCGATATTGGCGAAACAGCGTATCAAATTGCTCGTGATCCAGACTCACCAGAGATGGCATGAAAGTCGAGCGCCGCGAGACCTCAAGGTAATGGCAGACAATTGGCGCGTTCACGTCACCATGCGACAACTGATACATTTCAAACAAGCGCATCAAGGGCTGCCCCTCGCGCGACAAGAAATATATATCGCGTACCGAAGCTTTTTTTAACTTTTTATATAAAGCATCAATTACCGTAAACAGGCTTAGAGCCAACTCAGGAAAAACATCCTCTTTGTCTTGCGGTACCAATAAACTGTGTATTACTTGCGTCATTACTTGCCATTTCAAAATAAAACAACTACTCGACTTTACAAATGCCCACTACCTGCCTGATGTACTAGCCATGATTTACCAATGGAGATGGCTGGCATTCCCCCCTATTCCCATCGTAAAGGCATGTATCAAAGAAAACAGCAAATTTTTCCGCCTTGATCGTCCAGTCCCATTCGGCAATCATGCGCATATTCTCTTTCGACAACTCTTTTAAAAGAGCAGGTTCACGCAAGAGACGGCGCAAGGCATCGGCAACCGCATCGACAGTGCGCTCAGCAAGAATGAACTCCGCTTGCAGGGGGCCAAAGGCTTGAGGAACAATGCCCACATCGGTACTAATGATAGGCACACCGCATGCCATGGATTCGAGTACTGGGTTAGGTGTACCTTCAATTTTCGACGCGCAAACATACACGTCGATACTCGCGTAATATGCCGGCATCGCTTGATGCGGAATGAATTGCTCTTGTCGGTCTGCAAAATGTGCGCGAATCGGTAAGCCTTCGGCGCGCAAACGCTCAATGGCAGGCTTAAGAATCGTATGCAAGCCCTTGAAATCTTCGATTTCAGAAGCCCATTGGCTATTGCCCACCCAGCCGACTACCAGTTCGCGATCATGCAAGCAATCAAAGCGCTCCAGCGCATCGGGCTTAAAGAGCGTGAGATCAACGCCATCTTCCAGTACAGCGGACGGGGCTGGATAACCAGGCGTGCTCAAATAGATCTCCTGCAATTTATTAGAGCCAACGCTATATCCAGCGAGCAAGGATTCATACAATACCTTCCGTTCTTCCAGCGAAGTTTTATCGAGTAAAAGGTGATCATAGATACTCGTAGTAATCTTCTTACTGAATACGTAACGCCGTTCAAAGTCCCCGTACGAAGTGGAAATCAGTTCCGCTTGGCCCCTGTAGTATGGGGTACCAATCAAGCGTAAATGCTCGCGCCAGAAGAAATGCACAAGATCACAGTCAGCTACACTAAGCAGCACCTGATTAATATTGTCCACAACATCCATCGGAATGATGGTGAAGTCGTAGCGGTCCGACAAATTGCGCTCCAATTGCCGTGCAATATTGGAAAAAGCCCAACCATGCGTATCAATGATCAAAGCAATACGCGGTTTTCCCGGATGCTTTGCAATGTGGACGACCGGATCAACAAAAACCTCATCTGCGTTCAGACTCAATTCGCGATGACGCGACGCCAGCCAACTGTCTACTGCGTCGCTCCAGATACGGAAACCGTGTTTCCTCTCCATATGAAGAGCCGACTCGCGCAACAAGTTTCTCGAAAAGCGCTCTTTTTCATAATCACGGTCCACTTCGGAACTAGGCTGCGGATGATCATGTACCAGAGCAAGAGTGCCACTCGATCCTACTTTATAACCTTGTTGAAAAAGTCGAATCGAAAAATCAATATCTTCAAAACCAATGAACATGGCTTCATCATAGGCACCGACCTGCTCGAAGGTCTGGCGCTTGATAATGCAGGCACCACCAAATAAAAAGGTCGATACAAATGCATCGCCATCCTGGCACTCCGGTACCTCCTGGCGACAGGCGCTCCCAGCGCCGATATGCAACTCACCTTCCTCCAAGCTAACATACAGATGCCCACCACGGGCAAAAATCCGCTGCTCGTCCGAATCAAGAAGTGGCAAACTCATAAAATGGCAACCCAATTGTGCTAAGTCTTTCTGGAACTGAGGCAATGGGTTGCGCGTGAAGTAAATATCATTGTCAAGGCACATCAACCATTCCGTGCGAACATGCGGAATGGTCCGATTCCGGCCTCCTGACACACCATAATTCTTGCCTAATTCGACAATGCGGAACCGATACGGCTGCTGCGCACAAACATCACGCAAGGTAGCAAGCTCATGACTAGCAGAACCATTGTCAATGATCAACACCTCTCCTGCAAAATCTGGCAAGTGTTTTGTAATAGAAAGCAATAACCGTTCGGAAAGCGAGGCACGATTCAGAGAAAGAAAAGTGATAGTCAGATTATGTCCGTGCAAACCAATATTAGGTCCTTCTGGACGCCAGGTATCGCTAGCCAACAAGGCATGACGTGCATCGGATAAATATACCCCTTTCTGCAAGCCGACAATATATCCATGCTCACTCATCTAACTTCCTCTTATAATTTTTTTCAATGCCATCACACCGCGACGCAACCGCCCTGGCAAGAGACGGCTTAGGCGTACATAGCGATCATGCCCAACTTGCAATTCAGCCATTTTATATTTCAGTGCATCCAACTCATCAGATTGATAAGTTTGCTCAAAACGGTGCGCTGATTGCATTTTCAACTGATGGATGGTATTACGCATTTCCGCATTCTCTGCCAAAACTGCCTGACGTAAGAGGCCCTGCCTACGCATCTCATTGTCGCGTAAAGTGCTTTCTTCATTACGGCGCTTGGCAAGTAAATTCAAATCGTCTAGCGCCTCCTGAAAGCGATAATTTTCACGTGTTCCAGTGTATTGCAACAATTCCAATTCACGCAGTTGATTCAATAAATCATCACGTTGCGTAACTTCGGCAGATAAATTCTCCTCCAAAGACTTGATTACTTGTTTAATCTTCTCGTGCTGCTGCTCCTGCTTTGGTACAAAATGCCCCTGAAAAATTCCTTTTTTGAATGCATCCATCGACAGCGGCAACAGAGCGGCCGTACCCGATAAGGCTTCCGGGTCCCCGCCCCAGACACCAACGAAATAGCTGGCATTTTCATCTGTGGGACCGCCATTCATTTCAGCAGGCAATACTCGAGTCAGTCCAATATTTTGGCCTTTTAGCATCTCCAACTGGCTGGAGTCGGCGGAAACGCCTGTGCAAGCACCGCGTATCGAATTTAAAAATCCGAAAGTTGGCGCGCCATTCAACCATACCGAAGCCGCGCCCAAGACAGCCTCCGTTTGTGAGCGGAACTCTTCAAAATGGTATTTCCGCACGTGATAAGGGTTTTTTTCTTGTTCCGATGGGAAATACCACCAGTCATTAGGACAACTAATAATAATACAACCGCCCGGATTGAGCACCTGACGCAAGTCTGCCAAGAAACGTTCTGGCTCCCGCAGATGCTCAATTGTCTCCAACGAAACGATCAGATCAAAGCCCTGACCTGCCAATAATTTAGGTAAATCCTCTGCCGGAGAACAATGGAACTCAACGCCTTCTCGGCCAAAGTTATGTCGGGCATGCTCAATGGCCTCTTGTGACACATCAATACCAAGTACCTCGCTAGCTCCCCACTCTTTTAACATGCGGCTGCCATAGCCTTCTCCGCATGCAATATCGAGTACGCGACGGCCCTTGCAATGTGTACTGGCTAGTAAGTAGCGTGCCACATGGATAGTTGCCTCCAAGCCATCGTACGAATTTTCATTATCAAAACTCAATCGTTCCATTCTACCCTCATCATTTTTCTATATGTACTGATTGCCATTCACGCTGTAAATTCAATAAGCCAACAGCATTGAAATCATCAACCACACGGAACTTGCAGACATCTTTAGCTTCGGCGTGAACAATAAAACCGCCATGGTCATTAATGGCAACTCGCCACTTATATAGTCCGCCCAGCAACGGCAACGCAGGAAACTTGATTATCACCTCGCCGGATTTTCCAGCTTCATAAGGTGAGATTCCATCCATGACCGTGGTACTGCCACAGATATAGAAATCATCGTGCCGATACAAATTAAAAACAAAACTGAGCTTGGCCGGTATCATCGCTGAAGTTGCACAAAAGCGCATACGCAGGAAGACATCTTGGCCACATACGACCTCATCCAGCTTTTGTCCTTCAGTATCGAGCAAGTTCACCTCAGTAATACGATAGAGCGCATCCATCTCCGGGCGTATCGCCGTCTGACCAAGTTGTTTTTCATCTACCTCGACAGGCAACGTTTCCGCGATGTCTGGCAACTGTTCATTGTGATCGACAGCAGACGCCGCGGCCTCAAGAGCTGCGGTCGATACAGCGGCCAATGGTTTATCCGTTTGAAACTCGACGATCGCTTTTTCCGTATCAATGACATATTGGTCAATCACGCGGCCAGCCGGACCAAACAATTTTTGTCGGCCACGATCCAGATACAAGGCCCTTTGACAAACGGACTTGACCTGATATTGATCATGTGACACGAACAAGATCGTACATCCCTTTTCACGTATCTCATAAAACTTGGCCAAACAACGACGCTGAAAGGCAGCATCACCGACCGCCAGGATTTCATCAACGATTAAAATATCAGGATCGACGTGAATAGCCACAGAGAACGCCAGGCGAGCGAACATGCCGCTGGAATAGTGCTTGACCGGGCCATCGATGAAATCACCAATATCGGCAAATGCAGCAATATGATCAAAGCGCTCATCAATATCAGTCTTGCTCAACCCAAGAATTGCACCGTTCAAATAGACATTCTCACGACCAGTAAACTCGACATTAAACCCAGAACCAAGCTCCAGCAAAGCCGATATGCGGCCTTGTTTTTCTATGCTGCCAGTAGTAGGGGTCACCGTTCCACAAATAATTTGCAGCAAGGTAGATTTTCCTGAGCCATTACGGCCAACGATACCGACCGTTTCACCTTTTTTAACATCAAAATTAATGTCCTGCAAGGCCAGAAACTCTTCATGATATTTCCGGCGCGCGCCAAAAATCATCTGTTTCAAACGATCAGTCGGTTTATCGTAAATCTGATATGCCTTTGAGACCCCCCGAACAGAAATTGCTAAATCAGAGGACATCTGCAAAACCCTTTCTTGTCTTTTGGAACCACCAGAAACCAGCCCATGCCAATAAACCTCCCGAGAGCATCGCCACACACCAACTGGTGAAATTTGGTGGAATGCCATAAATCAGAGCATTGCGTCCTTCTTCAATAATGAATGTAAGAGGATTCAGCCTTAAAAAAATCTGATATTTTGGCTGCAAAGTAGATACTGGGTAAAATACCGGCGAAAGGAACATTAACACCGATGTAAAAACACCGGTTACCTGTCCGATATCACGCGCATATACGCCCATGGCTGCCAGGAACCAGGCAAATCCGAGCGATGCTAAAATTAAGGGCAATAAAATAAGAGGGAAGAACAACGTCGTCCACTGGAAATTTTGGCTAACCACCAACTGCACTACCAACAGTACCAGCAAACTTATGAGTGTGTGAAACAATGCGGAAGCAACATTCACCCATGGCAATATCTCCAAAGGAAAAACCACCTTCTTGACATAGTTCACATTAGACAAAATTATGTTAGGTCCTCGATTCACCACCTCAGCAAAAAAACCATGCACGATCATCCCCACAAACAGGATGACCGCAAATGAAGCCTTGCTCTCGGCACTGCCAGGAATTGCCGTCCAACGGGATTTGAATACCACCGAAAAAAAGAAAGTATACACAGTCAGCATCAAGACTGGATTAAAAAAAGACCATGTAAGCCCCATAATCGAGCCCTTGTAACGTCCGAGAATCTCTCGCTTGGTCATTTGCACGATCAAATTACGATGCTGCCAAAAACTCGCTATGAGTTCGCTAAATGATGTGCGGTACTTAGCGTGCGGATTCATTGCATGCTTTCTTTACTAAATTTCTGCCACCGCCAACTATCGGCACACATTTCCACTAGACCGCGTTTTGCACTCCATCCCAGCACTTTCGCCGCATGCGCAGGATCCGCCCAACATTCCGCAATATCGCCAGGGCGGCGTGCGACAATTTTATACTGAATCTGCTGGCCACTCGCCTTCTCAAACGCAGCAATCATTTCCAAGACAGAGTACCCTTGACCCGTTCCGAGATTTGCCGTCAGCATGCCGCCATTCTTTTCACAATATTTAAGAGCGGCGACATGCCCCTCCGCCAAATCCATGACATGAATGTAATCACGAACGCCTGTGCCGTCCGGCGTTGGATAATCATTCCCAAAAATAGGCAAAAATTCCCGTTTCCCGATCGCGACTTGAGAAACGAAGGGCAAGAGATTGTTTGGCACACCCTGAGGATCTTCGCCTATTTTGCCACTTGGATGGGCACCAACGGGGTTAAAGTAGCGCAGACGCACCAAATTCCAGTCAGGCTCGGCCAGGAAAATATCAGCTAGGATTTCTTCCACCATCAATTTCGAGCGGCCATATGGATTAGTGGCTGAACAAGGAAAACTTTCGGAAATAGGAACCGCAGATGGATCGCCGTACACGGTCGCAGAAGATGAAAAGATCAAACTCTTTACGTTAGCGCGACGCATGGCATCAAGAAGACTGAGTGTGCCCTGAACATTATTGTCGTAGTACTCCAGCGGCTTTTCAACCGACTCTCCCACTGCTTTTAATCCAGCAAAGTGAATCACTGACTTGACTGGGTACTTTTTAAATATTTCATCAAGTAATTTTGTATCGCGCACATCACCCAGTATAAATTCTGGGAGCACGCCACTCAACTCGGCAAGTCTTGCCAGTACACTTTGACGACTATTGCAAAAATTATCAAGAATAATAGGTTGATAACCAGCCTGAGAAAGCGCCAGAAAAGTATGAGAGCCTATATAACCTGCGCCACCAGTTACTAAAATCATTTTTTTCCTTAACATATACTACTTTACACGGCCAAAAAATAAAAAATAATTAAAATTAAACAACAGCATAAAATCAAAATTCACGCTAATTTAGTTTAGTGCTAAGTCGATAAAAAATTCATCTAAAAATTCCATAGTCGCATTAAAATTTATGTGCATGCGAAAAAGTATTTTAAAAAATAGCCACCATGAAGTATCGATTTTATCTTCAATTTTATAGGCATGGCCAAAACTATGTCATATTAAAAAATTACAGCGATAATCAGATTTTCTTATCAGTCCAAGTTATCCAATATTTTCTGGTTGACAGTTCCCTTGATCTTCATCGAGCCCGAATACAACTGCGTGGTAAAGCCGGCAGCAGGAACAATACATTTGCACTCAGTGATGATTATTTTCCTGGAAATTCGGCCAACATCTTGGCCACACCAATCTGCCAATGTGGCAAAATAAAATGAAAGAAACCCTGTGCTTTGTCCAAGGCCAGCCGGGAATTTTTCGGATGCAGTGCGGGCGTTGGAAAAGTCACGCTTTCCACTGGATCAGTAGCATTAGTCTGGCACGTACAAACAATCACGAAACAGACAACCATGCCATGACATTTTCCCTGCAGCAGCGAGATGATACATGCCACTAATATCCTGCCTGCCAGGAATCGCCTGTACCACATGCGCAGTGACATCGGCGATCAGTTCTGCGCCAGTGCCCCCCCCCCATTTGATCAACTACCACAGACAAACGCTCCAGCTCCACGACTAGGTGCAGCATCGTAGCAAAAATTATTGCCGCGCGCCGCAAACACTCAACTGGTACAAAAAATCAAATGACGGTATGTCGACGCGAAAATAGCCTGCTCGCCTTCCAGTTTTGTGCTGCCCAGTTACGATCACGCTCATATAATTATATTTTATTAAAAACTGCCGCAACAAAAAGAGCAAAATTACCTAGTATACTTTGGCGACGGACACCAGAACGCGCGAATAACCAAAGGCGGGGCAAGAACCAGGTTTGCCTGGCGATGGAGAAATCATCCAGAATGCGCTTGTTTTCCGGCGTCAAACTGCTCTGCAGGCGTTGAAGCGATTCGATATTGCGATCGTTCCAGCTGCGGAACCAGCCATTCCAAAGACGCGTCAGGCGTGACCAGCGCGCCTGATAGCTGATATTGGTGCCAACCAGATTACCGTCGTGCTGACGATACCTGACGGTTGGACAAGCATCATAAAAGACTTTGCCACCACAGCCACTAACGACCATATAAGCCCAGCAATCATGCGACACGATGACCACATCCTTTCCAGCCTTGCGCAACAGCGCCCTAGCGGCATCATTAAATACCATGGTGTTACCGCCACCAATACTTTGTATAAGTGAATTGGAAAAATTCGGCATACGCTTGAACAATGGTGACAGGCCTATCGGCTGATTATCAATGTCGACCAACAAGGCGCGGGAACAGTACAATGCGGGAATGCCTGCAGGAACGCTGCGCAGCCATTCCACTGCACGCTGTAGTTTATCCACTTCCCAGATATCATCTTGGTCTGAATACGCGAAATAATCAGCGACGATATCAACATCGCAACTGAGCGATAAAAAATTCGCTGCAAAGCCCTGCGCAGGCCCGGAATGCATGGACAAGCGCTGCTTGCCCCACTTCTGCTGGTACGCTTTGAGAATCGCATGCGTATCATCAAGCGAACCGTCGTCGGAGGCCCATACTTCCCAGTTCGTATAGGTTTGCGCGGCAAAGGAGTCTAATTGATCGGCCAGAAAATGTTGCCCATGGTAAGTGCATAGTAGAATTGCAATCTTTCTTACGCACGCAGGCTCAGCATAGCTGGCACTCGAAGACTGTACCTCACCCGCCTTCCGATGTGCAGACGCACCTTCTAGCAGCCTCTCCTTGAGGAGATCGCTGGGCTCGTTAGCTGTTATTCTATTCAATTGGCTCACTTGTATTCGTCTCCACCTTTTTTCATTCCCAACACTTTCGACGTGCGGAGCACTTTAAGTCTGGAAGTATCGCAGATGTCCGAACTTTTTAACAAACTGGTAACATTATGTAACAATAAGATTTTCTTCTAATTTCAACATCAATCGTATTTTTCTAATACTTGTGCATAATATTGCGTATTAAAAGCGATTGGCACTTAAAAATCACAAAAACAATTAAATTAAACAAAAAATACATGAATTTATTAATTGTTAATATTGATATAGGGCATGATAAAATGCTAATTTTATAAGCAGGGATAGAAAATTGGCTTACAGGAAAAATTATAGCAGGCAGCAATAATTTGTAACTAAGAAGAAGATCTGTGCCGACACGCAATAAATATTCGCAACAATAAATCGCGGCGCGCAGCAAATTTTTCAAGCGTTTGAGACATGGGGACTGGACGCCCCCATGTCACCTCCTACCGGGAGTGAAATAAACTTCGCTCAGGTAAACTATTTCGACGAACCTCCCAGTAAGGCAGCGAGCTTCTGCTTGGGCTTGCTCACCGGTGAATCCATTACCGCCACGGGAGCCGTCTTTGCCGGCTCATACGGCTTGAGGAACCATGGATCCGCTTTGTCGCGGCGCGGGCCAGGCGAAAATGGACGGCTAGCGCGGTCCGCCGGACGGCTCACGGAGCGCGTGTCGCCGTCCCCAGCATGGCGGCTCTCGGGTGTGCGCGCGGGACGCGCCTCGCTACCTTCGGCCCGGCGCGGCGGGCGGCGCTCGCTGTCGCTGCTGCGGGCGGGCGCGGGATTGAAGCCCGTCAATTCGCCGCGCTTGATGCTTTGCTTGATGAGTTTCTCGATATCGGCCAGCAAGCGCTCGTCTTTATCCGCATAGATCGAAATGGCGTCGCCCGAGGCGCCGGCGCGGCCCGTACGGCCGATGCGGTGCACATAGTCTTCCGCGTTGTACGGCAAATCGAAATTGATAACACACGGCAAGTCAGAAATATCCAGGCCGCGCGCCGCCACGTCGGTAGCGACCAGCACATCGATCTCGCCCTTCTTGAACGATTCCAGCGCCGCCATGCGTTCCTGCTGGCTCTTGTCGCCGTGGATCGCCGTGGCGCTCATGCCTTCCTGCTCCAGCACGCGGGCCAGGCGCGAAGCGCCGATCTTGGTATTCGAGAATATGATGACCTGTTTCAGATCGCGCTGGCGCAGCAAATGGGCCACCACGGCGTGTTTCTGGTCTTCCGTCACCTTGTAGACCACTTGCGTGACCTTGTCGGCCGTCTGGTTGCTGCGCGCCACTTCGATCGTCAGCGGATCGTTGAGGAAGGTTGCGGCCAGCTTCTTGATTTCTGGCGAGAACGTGGCCGAGAACATCAGGTTCTGGCGCTGCTTCGGCAACAAGTTGATGATGCGCTGCAAGTCCGGCAGAAAACCCATGTCCAGCATGCGGTCCGCCTCATCCATGACCAGCATCTGCACCTGGCTCAGGCTGATGTTCTTTTGCTCGATATGGTCGAGCAAGCGGCCCGGCGTGGCGATGACGATTTCCACGCCCCCGCGCAAGAGGACGGTTTGCGGCTTCATGTCCATGCCGCCGAAAACGACAGTCGAGCGCAACGGCGTGTGCTTGGCATAGGCCTTGACGTTTTCCGCCACCTGCACCGCCAGTTCACGGGTCGGCGTCAGGATCAGCGCGCGCACCGGGTGGCGTGCCGGCGACATGCTGCTGCTGGCATGCGCCAGCAGCAACTGGATGATCGGCAAGGAAAAACCGGCCGTCTTGCCAGTACCCGTTTGCGCGGCACCCATCACATCGCGGCCTTGCAGCACCACGGGGATCGCTTGTTCCTGGATCGGTGTCGGATGGGTGTAGCCCTGATCGGTCAGTGCGCGCTGAATTTCAGGCGCAAGGCCAAAGTCGGCAAAAGTCAGGGTGGGGGCAGCGGATGCGGCAGGTGCAGGCGCCGCTTCAGGGGCAATCGCCGGGCTGGGCGTAGGAGTCGATTCGGTTTCAGACATAAATTTTCTGGTGTGCCTCCGCACTGCGGAAGCCATGCTTTCTCAATAAACAACATTTCGGGGCGCAGGCAGCTCCGTCTTGCAAGCCATGGATCATTGTTCTTGCGGCACCTCCGTGCTCCGGGACATGCTGTATGGCGTATGCGGGAGCGTCGAAGAGATGTGCTGCGATGGCGGCGGAGATCGCGCCGGCGGAACATCGCGCGCAGAAGATACAATATCAGTGCTGTAAACGATACCCTAATTCACCGCAACTGTACACGGAAACCGTGATTTTTGAGCAAAAAGCGTTCCAGCAACGGCACGCCGGAATGCCGTATGATGCCAGCTCCGATGCCAGCTCCGCCGTCGCCTGCCCTCACCATGCCCACCCCGCCTTTATCCCACGATCCACAACCGCAAGCGCCCAGCAAGCCGGGCAATGATGAGTGTTGCCACAGCGGTTGTACCTTTTGCATACTGGAAATGTACCAGGAAGACCTGGCCGCCTACGAAGAGGGCCTGAGGGCGTGGCAACAGCGCCAGCAAGCCGCTGCCGCGCCTGCCACCCAAGGCATCAAAACACCGCGCAAGCGCGCTTAATTTCTTAATTAAAAGCTTTCCCACTCATCCACTGGCGCCGTGCTGGCCAATTGAGGCGGTGCCGGTGCCTTGAAAACCTTGACTGGCGCGCGCTGCCGACTCACGGCGGCGCTGGCAACGTCGAGCTTGAAGATGCTGACCACGGCGCTCAGGCTGGCCGCTTGCTCCTGCATCGATTCGGCTGCCGCGGCCGCCTCTTCCACCAGGGCCGCATTTTGCTGCGTCACCTGATCCATCTGGGCGATGGCCTGGTTAACTTGCTCGATACCGGCGCTCTGCTCGCTGCTGGCGGCAGTGATCTCGCTCATGATGTCCGTCACGCGGGTGATGCTGGCAACGATGTCATCCATCGTGCGGCCCGCCTGGTCCACCAGTACGGATCCCGCCTCGACTTTCTCGACCGAATCACCGATCAATACCTTGATATCCTTGGCCGCCGCGGCCGAGCGTTGCGCCAGGTTGCGTACTTCGGTGGCGACGACGGCAAAGCCGCGCCCCTGCTCGCCCGCACGCGCTGCCTCGACAGCGGCATTCAGGGCCAGGATATTGGTTTGGAAAGCAATGCCGTCGATGACGGCGATGATGTCGACGATCTTGCGCGACGAGGCATTGATCGACGCCATCGTGCCCACCACTTCGCTGACGACCTTGCCGCCCTCGATGGCGATGCTCGACGAGGTCAACGCCATGGTGTTGGCCTGGCGCGCATTGTCCGCATTCTGCTTGACGGTCGAGGTCAGCTCTTCCATCGAGGAAGCCGTTTCTTCCAGCGAACTGGCCTGCTCTTCCGTGCGCGACGACAAATCCTGGTTGCCGGCGGCAATCTGGCTCGATGCCGTAGCGATGGTATCGGTGCCGCTGCGCACCTGGCCCACCAGGTTCTGCAGGCTGGCATTCATGTCTTTCAGGGCCTGCATCAATTGCCCTGTTTCGTCTTGCGATTGCACAACAATATGCGCCGTCAAGTCGCCGGCCGCCACCTGGCGCGCCACGCCAACGGCTGCGATCAGCGGACGCGCCACGCTGCGCGCCACCCACAGGGCCAGCAGCATGCCGATCACCACGATGGCCACCACCAGCCCGATCAGGCTGGCGCGCGACGCGGCATACGTTGCGTCGGCGCTGGCGCTCGAACGCACGCCGCCATCGGCATTGATACTCACCAGCTTATCCAGCACCTCCGTCATCTGCGCCAGCACCTTGGCCGACGGCCCCACGGCCAGCGCGCGCGCCTCTTCCTTCTTCATGTCGCGCGACAGGCTGAGCATGGTTGCGTGCAGGCGCATGAATTCATCGTTGAGCGCCAGGAAGCGCTCGAAGACTTCCTGCTCGCCCGGTTCGGAAATCAGGCGGCGGTAGTTGTCCCCATCGGCCTTCAGCTTGGTCTGCGTTTCCGTCATGCGCGTTTCGTTCTGCGCCATGTCGGCATCCTGCGCGGCCAGCATGTGCGCCAGTTCCCAGCGGCGGAAATCGCTGACATCGCTGCGCATGGACATGGCCGCCAGCACGCTGGGCATCCAGTTGGTGGACAGGTCCGTCGACGCGGTATTGATGCGCGCCATGGAAAAGATCGCTGACACGCCCAGCGCCGCCGTCAACAACAGCACGGCGCCAAACGACAAGATCAGCTTGGTGGCAATTTTCAAATCAAAAAACCATTTCATGCGTTGCTTTCCTTCATTAAACGGGTAAACGAGACAAGACAGGCACGCGCGCCAGCACATGCACGGCGCGGGCAGTGAGGGCAGGATGAAGCGGAAGTGACCTGGGTTGAAGAGCAAGCGCAGCAGCTCCTATCGAAACGCGCATCAAATTTCCACAAGGCAACATTTTATCACCGTCGTACTGCCACGCAGAGTGATTTGGCCGCTGCCAGCGGCCAAAGTTCGCGTGTAGCGGGCAGCGTGTCGCATTTTTACCCTGGCACCGCTATTTCCACAGGGACAAATGCAAAAGCAGGCGTAGGAGTCGGATGACACGAGGCAATGTTCCTAGCCTACATAAGCACGTCGGCTCATCCGATGCCCGCCCGCGTCCCCTGGTCCTATAGTGGATACAAGATTCAGCACAACGCTAGCAAGCCAGAAAAGCAGCGCCATCCAACAAAATCAGAAGACGAGGCCCTACCATGTACAAAGCTTATAGCAACCTGACCCCAGCAACGAATAGCCACGCCGCCCAGCACGACTGGCAAGCCGCGCCGGCAACGCCCATGATCAGCATCACGGGCGCCCAACAGAACGAATTGCTGCGCGCCTTGTCGCGCGCCGACCTGGAGCGCCTGTTTTGCCAGTTGGAACTGGTCGCGTTGCCTGCCGGCAAGCACTTGTTCGATTGCGGCGGCAAGATTGAATACACGTATTTCCCCACCAATGCCATCGTTTCCCTGCTGTATGTGATGGAAGACGGCGCTACCACCGAAATCGCCGTCATCGGCCGCGAAGGCGTCGCTGGCGTAGTGCTGTACGAAGCCGAGCGCGCCACCTGCACCGCCATCGTGCAGACGGCTGGCTACGGCTACCGCTTGAAAACTGCCTTCCTGCGTGAAGTGTTCAATGAGGGCGGTGCGCTGGCGCAATTACTGATGCGCTACACCAGCGCCATGTTTGCGCAAATGGCACAGAACGTAGTTGGCGGCCGTCATTGCAGCATCGAACAGAAACTGTGCCGCTGGTTGCTGGACCGCCTTGACCGTTCCCTGTCGAACGAGCTGAAGGTCACGCAAGACACCATGGCCAACATGCTGGGCGTGCGCCGAGAAAGCGTTACCGTCACGGCCCGCAAGCTGCAGGACGAAGGCTTGATCCAGTACCGCCGCGGCACGGTCGAAGTGCTGGACCGCGAAGGCTTGGAAGCAGCCGCCGGCAATTGCTACAAGGCAGCCCGTGCCGGTTTCGAGCAGTTTCGCAGCGGCATCAGCGCACATAACTAACTAATCAGCGCTAATTAATCAGCGCGAGCACGCTTCGGCGTGCTTTTTTCATTCCGGGGCGCTAATTCTGCTGCAAACCAGACGCCCCTCATCAGCAGCGGCAGTGGCGGCTAACCACCAGTGCGGCTTGCGATCTTCAAACGAGTGGTATTCGGGCGTAAAGGCGGTCTGGGCAGGATCATCAAAACTGCCCACCAGCAAGGCTACCGTGGGCGCATCGTCGATGGCGCCGATGGAACTGCCGCAAGCGGCGCAAAAGGCCCGGCTGGAGTACTCGGACGAACGGTAGGTGGCCGGTGCACCGGCCGTGCCCGTCCAGCGCACTTGATCGCGCGCAAACTCCACCCACGCCACCGTCGGCGCGCCCGTGTGCTGCTGGCAATTGCGGCATGAGCAGCTGTGCGGATTGCTGCCCTCGCCGGTCACTTCGAAGCGCACCGCGCCACATAAACAGCCGCCTGCCTGCACCAGTTTCTCCATTGCATCTCCTCGTTTACAGCATTGCGTACCCCGCCAGCTGGCAGGTACCCGGTACAATATTGCCATAAACCCTTACCTGGCGCGGCGTGGAGCGCATGGCGCCGGCACTATGAAAGAATGAATGGAAGACATCAATTGCGAAGGCTTGCCGCACATCCGCGTACTGGCAGGCGAAAACACCAAGGGGCCCGTGTATGAAACCCTGCCGGCACGCCAGATTGACGAGCACGTCTACGAACTGCTGGCCTCGCCCGGCCTGACCCTGAACCTGGCGCGCGGCGACATCGTCAGCATCGCCGACCCGCTCGCCCCCGCCGAAGTATTAAAGCGCGGAGGCAACTTCTGCATCCAGATCTACGCCGACGACGTGCCGCAAGAAGCAGTGGACCAGCTCGAGCGCGACGTGCAAAACCAGCTGGGCGGCACCATGGACGGCCAGTACAAGGGTAATCTTACCTTCAGCGTGCCGGGACACCACGGCATCTACAACGTCAACGGTCCCTTCGACGCCTTCCGCACAGCGACGGGCGTAGAATGGTACTTCACCAATATTTACGTCAACCTCGATGATGACGATGATGAAACCTTGCTCAACTGGTGGGTAGATATGTAAGCATGCCCGTGCGCCAGGCAGGGCCATGATATATGTCAATGCTCCGTATTGCTCTGGCACACATCAAGCTGCTTGCCCGCACCCTGCGTACGCTCTCTCTATCGTCAACCACAGAGAAAAACGATATGCCCTACATTGCGCGCGCCGACTATGCAAAGCAAAAAGAAATCGTGGGAAATGGCGAGTGCGTTAGCCTGGTCAGACACCTCACTGGCGCCCGCGCCTCATCGCTTTGGCGCGAAGGAGACAAAGTGCCGGACCTGCTGGAAAAAGGTGGCATCGCGAAAGGCACGGTGATTGCCAGCTTCGTCAACGGCCGCTATCAGAATCTGCGGCAAGGCAACCATGCGGCGCTGTTCATCCGCCAGGTGCCTGGCGGCATTGAAATTTTCGACCAGTGGCGTAACCACAAACCCAGTGCCCGCGTGATTCACTTTGGCCGTTCGGCGGCCGGGGCATCGAATCGCCCCGAACTCTATTCGGTGGTGGAATGAATCCGCTCGCACTGCTGGCATTGGTCATCGCTGCCGCGGCGATGCGGCCAGCTGCAGCAGCCCCCGTTGCCTCCGTTTCGTGCCCGCAAGCAGCCCCATCGACCTGGAACCTGCCAGCCGCCAGGCTCGACAGCGTGCGCGTGCTATCGTATCCAGCGGATCAGCCTCCGGCCGACGGTGAAGCCTTGCCTGTCCTGGCCCCGGTCAGGGAATGGACACGCGCCGGCACCTTGTATCAACGCTGGGACATCAATTTTGATGCACCTCAATATCTGTTTCAGGTGGACTGCCTGTATACCGGTACCGAGCGCTACCTGCGCATGGCTTTGCCAAAAGTCAAACAGTGTGTCGCAGCCGTTAAACAGCGAACGAAAATAATCAGGTTTCAGTGCGAATAGGCAACTCGGCAGGCATTCAGCGGAGCGGATACCGTTGGCTGCAGGCAGCGCCCCTCGCGCAGCTGCATGGGGTGCGTTTCATCGGGATGGGCCGACACATGGCGCGTCCACAGCTGCGCCGCCGCATCGGGCGTCAACGCCTGCACCTGCGCCAGCATCTCTGCCGACACGAAAAAATCGGCATCGAAGAAGGGCCAGTCCCACTCAGGCTGCAGTGGCCGGCCGGCGTCATCGCCCAAAAATCCTACGATTGACATATCTCAAGGTAGCTGCCAAGCACCTTTTCCATGCCCAGCTCGATGCACTCGACCACGAGCGCGTGGCCGATCGACACTTCCAGGATGCCGGGTATGTCCAGGAAGCGCGCCAGGTTGTGCAAATCAAGGTCGTGCCCTGCATTCACGCCCAGGCCCAACGCCTGTGCCCGCCGCGCCGCCTGCAAATACGTTTCAAATACGGCATCGGCCTGCGCGCTGCCATGACTCTCGGCAAACCGCTCCGTGTACAGTTCAACGCGCGCTGCCCCCACCTCGCGCGCCCATTCCAGCGCCGGGTAGTCGGCATCGACAAACAGACTGACGCGGATACCCAGGTCGTTCAATTGCGCAATGGCGGGACGCAACAGCGCAGCATGCTTTTCAATATCCCAGCCGTGGTCGGAGGTCAGCTGGCCCGGCATATCGGGCACCAGGGTACATTGCGCCGGGCACGCGCTTTTCACGGCCTGCAGAAATTCCGCCGCCGGATACCCCTCCACATTCAGCTCGCATCCCCGCTCCGCGCACAGGCGCTGCAGCGGAGCAACATCGTCGTAGCGCGCATGGCGCTGGTCCGGGCGCGGGTGCAAGGTGATGCCGGCGGCGCCCAGGTCGAGAAAGCGCGCGGAAAACGCGAGCAGGTCCGGGAAATTGCGGCCGCGCGAATTGCGCAGCAGGGCGATTTTATTGACGTTGACGGAGAGCTGGGTCATGAAAGGGAATGGAATAAAGGTAACGAGTCTGGCAGCGATTGTAGCGGATCGCCCGCTCGGGGGATGGCCAACCGAACTCATCGCTACGTGCTACGATACAAGATAGATTTCCACGCTTTCAACAACATGCCATGAAATACAACTTATTCCTGTTTGACCTGGACGATACCCTGCTCGATTTCAGGGCGTCCGAAAAACGCTCCTTCCTGCACACCATGCACGAGCTGGGCTTGCGCGACGGCATCGACGCGCTGTTCACCCAGTACCAGGCGATCAACGTCGACCTGTGGAAACGTTTCGAAACGGGCGAGGTGAGCAAGGATTTTCTGAAGGTAGAACGCTTCCGCAAGACGTTTGCACTGAACGGCATCGCCATCGACGCGGAACTGGCCAGCGGCCTGTATCTGGACTCGCTGCCGGACACGGTCGTGCTCATCGATGGCGCCAAGCAAGTGTGCGAAACGCTGTCGCGTATCGGCGAAGTGGGCATCATCACCAACGGCGTCGAATCCATCCAGAACCGCCGCATCGCCGCCTCCGGCCTGAGCGACTACATTTCCTTCGTCGCCACCTCCGAAGCGTGCGGCCACGCCAAGCCGGACGTGCGCTTCTTCGAATACGCCGCCAACATGGCGCGCGCGTTCCGCAAGGACACATCCGTCATCATCGGCGACCGGCTGGACGCCGACATCCTCGGCGCCAACCGCTACGGCATCGACAGTTGCTGGTTCAACCCGGACAGCATGGCCAATACCTCGGCCGCCATCCCCACCTTTGAAGTGGCCAGCCTGCATGATATCGTGCCAGCGCTGGACGTGATGCCGATCAAGCTGAAACAGGCTTGATCTTCCACAAGCGCACCACCTGAAATACGCTGGCAGCGGCACGCAAACACGTCGCTACTCGCGTACCATCAGGACTCGTCCATCCTGGTGCCAGCCCATGCCTCCCTTCATCGTCCTGCTCGCCATCGCGGCCTTGATCCTGTGCTTTGCCATGCTGGCCAAGCGCCAAACTGGTAAGTCGCGCAGGCTGCTACGGCTGCAAAGCAAACCCGTCATGACGGCGCGCGAACAACAGATGTACCTCCTGCTGCAAACGGCCTTGCCGGAATGCACGGTGCTGGCGCAAGTGGCGTTTTCCGCGCTGGTGACGGCGAAGGGATGGGCAAACAGAAACCGTTTCGACCGCAAGGTGGCAGATTTTGTCCTTTGCAGCCGGCAACTGAATGTCCTCGCCGTGATCGAACTCGACGACAGCAGCCACGCCGGCCGCGAACGCCAGGATAAAGAGCGCGACGCCATGCTCAGGCTGGCCGGCTACGTGACCTTGCGCTATGCAAACGTCCCTACCCAGCAGGCGCTGCGCGCTGATGTCGAAAAACTGCTGATGAAAAGAGCCGGCGTCGTATCTGCCTGATTACACCATCCAAACATCAATCGCGCGTCAGCACTTCCAGCAACTCGATCTCGAAGATCAAATTGGAATTCGGCGGAATCAAACCCACCTGCCGCTCGCCATACCCCAGCGCCGCCGGCACCCACAGCTTGCGCTTGCCACCGACCTGCATGCCGTGCAAACCCAGAATCCAGCCCTGGATCACCTTGTTATTGCTCAACACACAGCGGAAGGGCTCGCCCCGCTGATGCGACGCGTCAAACTCCGTGCCATCTTCCAGCCAGCCCCGATAATGCGCCGTGATCAGGGCGCCGCGTGCAGCAGCCTTGCCATCGCCCAGCACGATATCGTCAATCTTCACTTCAGCCGTCATCTCGTTTCATCCTTCATCAATCGCCATGCCGCGATTGTACGACAGCACGAAAAAAGCCCCGGCAGTGGCCCGCCGGGGCTTCATTTGATGCTGTGACCCGTCCTGGAATAAGTTGACACTTTTTCGATGCAAAGAAGGAGTGTCAAATGGAACAAGGGTTTAGGCGCAGCCAGCGCGATTACAGTCTGGCTTTTAAATTGAGCGTTGTCGAGCAGGTGGAAAAAGGCGAGATGACGTACAAGCAG
>NZ_JBNYXM010000045.1:0-27718 GCF_051380665.1 Janthinobacterium lyxosi | reverse complement strand
AGTCTTCTGAATGACGAACGGCCCGATCGAAAATTCGACCGGGCCGTCAAGGCAAAACCAAAGCGCTATGCCACTCGAGTTCTACGAAAAACTGCTTAAGTGAACGGCATTAGCGCCTCGGCGCCCTTTTGCTTGACTGCTGCAAGCAGCTTACTCAGCCACGTCGAGCCCCCGCTCGATCATGCCTTCGACATACGCGCGCAAATATTGTTCCAGCGCGGGGCCGGACAGCACGTTGGCCGTCAGCGCGCCGTGCGGCGAGCCTTTCAGCACGCCATCGTGGTACACGCGTGCAATCCAGGCCACGTCCGCGCCCTGGGTGTAATCGAGTTCATAGTCGAACGTTTCACCGCTGACTTTGCGTGTGTAGACTTCCTTGACAATTGCCATCTGAAACAGCCTTTCTTGACGGATTAACTGGGATGCGGGTGCGGCACGGGATCGTCCTGCGGCACCGGATGCACGGGCCCCGGATGGTGCCCGGGCGCTTCTTGCGGCTCCGGCGCCGGCATGGGTTCATCGACAGGCGCCGGATCGGGCGCGCGGTGGGCATCGATGACGGACATGGCTGGTCTCCCTGCAGACAAAGGAAGACCATACCACGAGATGCGCGCCGCTGCCCTTATTTGCCGGCCGGCTTGACGTCGGCGGCCGGCTGCGGGGCGTTCTTCACATATTTCTCCAGCCAGTTGTTGCTTTCATACAGCATCTGCATGATCGATTCGCGCGCGCGGTAGCCGTGGCTCTCGTTCGGCAGCATCACCAGGCGCGCCGTGCCGCCCAGTCCCTTGACGGCCTGGAACATGCGCTCGCTCTGGATGGGGAAGGTGCCCGAGTTGTTGTCCTGCTCACCGTGGATCATCAGCAACGCATCCTTGATCTTATCCGCATAATTGAATGGCGACATGGCTTGGTAGACGGCCGGCGCCTGCCAGAACGAACGCTCTTCCGCCTGGAAGCCGAACGGCGTCAGGGTGCGGTTGTAGGCGCCGCTACGGGCGATGCCGGCGCGGAACAAGCGCGTGTGCGCCAGCAAATTGCCCGTCATGAAGGCGCCATACGAGTGGCCGCCGATGGCGATGCGGTTGCGGTCGGACACGCCACGGCGCACCACTTCGTCGACGGCCGCCTCGGCATCGGCCACCAGCTGCGGCAGATACGTGTCGTTCGGCTCCTGCTCGCTGGTTCCCACGATGGGGAAGGATGGGTTGTCGAGCACGGCATAGCCCATGGACAGGAAGGCGGCCGGGCCCCAGTAACTGACGGCATTGAATTTGTACGGCGAGCCCTTGGTCTGGCTGGCGGCGCTGGCCGTCTTGAATTCCTGTGGATACGCCCACATCAGGGTCGGCAGCGGACCGTCGCGTTTCACGTCATAGTTCGGCGGCAGCATCAATGTCGCCGTCAAGTCCACGCCGTCGGCGCGCTTGTAGCGGATCAGCTCTTTCTGCACGTCCTTCAATTGCGGCAGCGGATGGGGGAAATGCGTGAGCGGTGTCAGCTGCGCGGCGCCCTGCTGTTTCAGGTTGCGCACATAATAATTCGGTTGCTCGGTCGGCGATTCGCGCGTCGACAGCAGGCGGCTGCCGTCCTCATCCAGCACGGCCACCACGTTTTCATAATAGGGCGCGGCGCTCTGGAACAGCCGCTCCTTTTGTTTCGTCGCCAGGTTCAGGCGGTCGATGAAGGGGCGGTCGCCTTCTTTCGATGCGCCCTGGCCGTCGAGCAGGATGGAGTTATCAAGAGCGATCAGCAACCGCGGCAAGCCCGCTGCGTCCGCGCGCATGACGGGCTGGCCCGGATCGTTGTAGCGGTCTTCGAAGGAACCGGCGTACACGAGATCGGCCGGCGTGGCAGGCTGATCCGGTGCATGGTCGGGATAAATGCGCCACTGCTTGACGGCGCGCGTCTTGTACCATGCTTCGCTGAGCAGGGCCAGGTCGCCGCGGCCCCAGGCCACGCCCGCATAGCGCGAGCCGAGCCTGGCCAGCACGGCCGGCTTGGCCGCGAACGGCGCCGCCTGCGTGTAGACGATGTCGCGGATCTCGACCGCCTTGGCCGGGTCGCCGCCATCCTGCGCTTCGGCCCACACCAGGGTGGCGGGTGCATCGACCCGCCAGCTGACGGAACGCACGCCGGCGGACACGGCATCATTCCCCGGCGGCAAGCCTTCCTCCAGCGGCAGGGCCGCCACCGCATGCACCACCTTGCCATTCAGGTCGCGCACGTCAATCTTGTGGCCGAAGTCATGTGCTGGCACGATATACGAATACGGACGCACAATGCTGGTCGTCAGCAAGTGCTTGCCATCGGGCGAGGCCGACACGCGCGAGAACTGGCCGGGCTGGCCCACCAGGCGCTGCTTGCCTGCCACGTCCAGCAAGGCCAGCTGGACGGTAATGTAATGTTCGAACAGCTGCGCATCCTGTTCATTTTTCAGCAGGTCGGGATAGGTACGCAATTGCTTGACGCCACCGCCCGGCACGCTGTCCTGGATGGAAGGACCCGTCGGGATGCCGCTAGCCACGGGCGCCGCGCCCAGCGTGGCCGGCTTCAGCTGCACCAGCAAGGTCTTGCTGTCGGGCATCCAGGAAAAGCCACGGCCATACACGGTCGACAGGGGTGCGCTGGCCAGCTTGCGCGCCGCTTTCGTCTGCACGTCGAGCAGCCACAATTGCACGCCGGACTCCTTCACGCCCCTGGCCGGATCGGCAAAGGCGATGTGCGTAAACGCCAGGTAGCGCTGGTCGGGCGACCAGGCCAGGTCGGCGATGCGGGGCGACGCGGGTAAGCCGCTGACCTTGATCTCCCTCTGCGTATCGATGTCGAGCAAGCCCAGTCCCGTGTGAAAACTGAAACGGCTGGCCGCATACGTGCGCGGATTGATGCGCAAGCCGGCCAACTTCAGTTCCGGCTGTGCCACTTCGCTGATGCTGGGCAGGGATGGCGTGGGCAGCACGGCGGCCAGATTACGTTTCGGACTCAGGCTCAGGGTCGGTGCGCGCGGTGCATCGACGATGGCTTGCAGGGGGGCCGGTGGCATTTGATAGCCGCCATCTTGCGCCATGGCCAGGGACGACGAGGCCATCAGGCCGACCGTGATGGGCAGCAAAGGTAAACGAGTAGACATGAAACTCCAGTATAGGAAGGTGGTGACAAGCAGCGAGCGCACCGCACCGCTCATGGCGGCGCATTGTGACAAGGCATAGTGCGTTCATGCCAAGTAAATGTCAACAAGCAACTTTTACCGTTTAACAAGCATCGCCGCCCGCCCCCATCTCGCTTACAATCGCTGTTTTACCCGCACCCGAATGCCTACATGGAAACCACTACCCTCGCCCTGCTGTTCCTGGTCCCGCTGCTGGTCTGGCGCATTTATTCGCGCCTGAAGAAACTGGTGGCGCGCCAGAAATCGCAACTGTGGCGGCACTGGAGCGTGGCGATCGCGCTTCCCGCGCTGCTGCTGTTCCTGGCGACGACGACGAAATTCGACGTCCTGCCCCTGTCCAGCCTGGGCGCGGCTGCGCTGGCCGGTGGCTGGCTCGGCGTGCTGGGCTTGAAACTGACACGCTTCGAACAGGTCGGCAAGGATTTCTTCTTTACCCAGCATCGCTATCTGGGCCTGACCATCACGATGCTGTTCATCGCCCGCCTGCTGTACCGCGGCATGGAAATTTACCTGAACTCGCGCTTGGACGTGCCCGTGCCGCCGCCGCCATTCGGCCAGAGCGCGCTGACCATGGCCGCCTACGGCCTGGTCATCGGCTACTACGCCGTCTACGCCTGGGGCCTGCTGCGCTGGCGCCAGCGCAACCAGCCCCTGCAAGCCGCCGAGTAAGTCGGGTAAGTCAGTAGTACTGGCACAGGCCTACACAGCTCGTCGCCGCCAGCGCCTGGCGTATCGTCGCCAGCGCTGGCGCCAGGGCCGGATCGAGGTCCTTGTCCGCATCAGCCAGGCTGCTCAGCAGGCGCTCGCGCAAGGATGGCGCCATCAGACTGGCATTCGCCGTGGCGTGCTGTGCGGCCGCTTCCAGAATCCGTTTCTTTTACGCCACGTTCCAGAACGGCACCTGCACGAACTGCAACACGCCAGTGTAGACAACGGCCGCGTTCTTGCTGAACGCGCGTGCGCGCAAACGCTCGGGACCGCTCACTGCGGATGCCGGCTGGGCACTGAATTCCTGCTCCATCAGCGCTATCAAATGGCCATGGCAATGCATGCTGAAAGCAAACAACATGCTCATTTCATCGCCATAATTGGCCAGGTTCTGCGTCACTTGTTCCTTGCGCGCCTGCTGCAGCTCGGCGCCGGACAGCGGCAAGGGCCATGCGAGGCCAAACGCATAGTATGTTTTCCCAAACGCATGGCCTTTTCGCAGACGGCCACACTCTGGTTCACGTCTTGCAGCGCGGCGACGGGCGCCTGGAACAGGCGCGGGCCGTCGGCGATGTAGGCAAACAGCTGCGCCATGGCAGGATCGCGCAGGCGCGGCAAGCCGCTTTGTGGCGGCGCCTTGGTCATCAGCGCTTCCAGCTGGCCGCTGGCTTGCTGGAAATCGGTATAGCTGTCGGCCCAGGCGGCGGGCGCCACGAGGGCGGAGGAAAGGCAGAACAGACGGCCGAGACGGCGCAGCGGCGTGGAAATCGATAGAGACATGGGATCAGAAGAACGCTATTGGATAACTGGCAATTATAGGCAATCTGTATCCACAGTGCATTTAGTTACGTTTTACACCATCACGTTTTACATCATCATTTTCCTAGGCGATGATGGTGACACGCGGCCAGCGCGCGGCATAGTTTTTACTGGCCAGGCGCTGCGCATAGCCGTCCAGACTGATGCGCGCCGGGTTGCGCCGCACCACCATGTCGAACAGGTCATCGAGGCCATGCGGCGCGACGATGCCGATGCCGCCATCGTGTTGCAGATAAAGACCGACGGCGGTGGCAAACTCGGGCCAGGAAGCGATGGCCTCGTCCAGCGAGCGCAGGGGCGGCACCGCGTAGCCAAAGTGGTCTTCGAACCACAGGTGCACTCCCGCCTGGTTGCACACGTCCCACGGCACGCCGGGCAGCAAGGTTGCCAGGCGCTGGCGCAATTCCACCTCGCGCCAGGCTTGCAAATTGTGCGCATCGAAATACGCCACGTCGACGTCGCCCAGTGCCGACGGTCGCGCGTAGCCGTGCAAGGCATCCCACACGAGGTTGCGCACGGCGCCGGCGCCGATGCAGCAGTGGGGCAGGCCCAGCTGCGCCACTGCATGCAGGGCCTGCATGCAGGGCCTGCATGCACCACGGCGTGGCGCCGGCGATGGCGCGCAGGCGCGCCGCCAGTGCTTCCTGGGTGCTCAGGTGCGTGCGCAAGCGCTTACGGCCGGATCTGCGGTGCCACGCCGTCGTGCGCGACCGTGCCCTCGACATTGCCGAAGTACACGTCCAGGTCTTGCTTCGGATGGAAGTTGCGCAGCTTGACTTGCAAGGTGGTGGGGTTGATTTTGGTAAACGTGCCGGGGAAGCACAGGCTGACCAGCTCGTCCGGCTTGCCCTTGATCAAGTTCAAGGTAAAGTCTTCGATGCCACTCTTCCAGGTATTGCCCGTCGTCAAAATGTACGACACCCACACGGCATTGACGAAGCCGCTTTCGCCCTGCTTGGCCGCCAGGCGGTTCCACGTCTTGTAGAAAGCCTTGTCGCCGCAGTATTTCTTTTCAAATGCATTGCCATCGCCCAGGTAGGATGCGCCCGGACCGGCCGCGACGAAGGGCGCATATTGATGGCGCACGCGCACGACTTTCCCGGCGGGAAATTTCTGCTGCCACAGGTAGATGACTTTCACGCTCCAGGCCGGCACCCATTCTTCGTCATACAACTGGGCCAGCAAGCCCTCCTTGATCATGATCTTGCTCTGCGCGGCCGTCAACGGCGCCACTTTCCTGTCGAACGGCGTGTGCGAGGGAAAATACGCGATCTGTGCGTCGGACAGGCCCAGCTGGCGCAAGCGGGCCGTCACATCGTTGCTGTCGAGCTTGGCGACGAAGGTGGTTTTATAGTCCTTGCGCTTGCCATCCACGTCAACAGTAAACTGCTGCGGCTGGCCATAATACGTGGGCGAGCCATGGTAGCCAGCCGCGTATTCGGGCAAGGGGAAAAAGATCGTCTCTTCCACATCCTTCGCCGATTCATTGAGGAATTCGTACTCGACCTTGATCAAGTCCGTGCTCACGCTGAGCACTTCCTTTTTCATGGCCACGACATCGGTCTTGCCGAACAGGATGCCACCGGCGCTCACGGAAGCGATGCCATCGTTGGCCACGGCCGGCGCCGAACACGCCAGCGCCAGCGCGGTCGCGGCCAGAAAAGTGCGTACGCGCATCACGCCACCTTGCCCGATGCGGGATCGACCCTGCGCTGCAGCACGAAAATCGGTTGCGCCCATTGCGTATCCTTTTTCTTCTTGCTGGTGATCAAGGTCAGCTCCGACGGATCGTAGACATCCGTGTTGTGCGTCAACGGCGTCGTCATCAGATATTGCGCTTGCGTATTTTTCAGGAACTCGCCGACCAATTGAATGTTGCGGATGTCGAGGTGGGCAAACGGTTCGTCGATGAAGACGAAGCCGCCGGAACCGTCTTCCGATTTCAGCAAGCCGATCAACAGCACCAGCGACTTCATCACTTGCTGGCCGCCCGACGCTTCGCCATCGTTCATGCCGATGACGCCCTTGCCGTCGAACTTGAAGCGCACGTGCAAGCCCGCCTGCGACAGCTGCACATCGTCGTTTTCCAGGCGCACGGGGTCGGCATGCACTTCGATACCGGCCAGTTCGCCCAGTTCCTTGATGTTCTTGCTGTAGGTCTTGATGGTGTAGCGCAAGCGTTCCATGTAGGCGCCGCGGGCATTGCCCGTCGCTTCGATGGCGCGGTTGTTTTGGTAGCGGCGCTCGTCCGTTTCCGACTGGCGGCCATGCAGCTGGTCCGACAGGCGGTGATGCTGGTCGATGACAGTGGCGTCGAGTTCCCAGTCGTCACGCGCCAGGCTGTTTTGCAGGCTGGCCACGCGCAGGTCGACCTGGTGCGCATTCTGGTGTTCGGCCACGAGAGCCGCGCGGCGCGCGGGACGGCGCCAGCTTTTCGGCAGATGGCGCCACGCATGGCGCAAGGCCAGCAAGGCGCGTGCGTGCTCGGCGCGCTGTTCAATTTGCTTCTTGTAACCGAGGCGGGAACCGGCTTCCGCTTCCGACAAAGCCAGGCGCGCGTTTTGCCACACTGTATCGGCACGCGTGCGCGCCACGGTGGCGTTCTTGGTCAGGTTTTGCAGCTCGCCCAGGCGGCCGCCCACTTCCAGGCGCTCTTCCTTGAGCGGCTTCGAATTGCGCAGCGCTTCGGCGAATTCTTCCTGGCGCGCACTGAGTTCCTTGGCCGCGTCGACGCCGGCGATACGCGCTTTTAACGCGCCCACTTCGGCCGCCAGTTTCGAGATTCCCAGGGTGAGCGTGTCTTCCTGCCCTTCCAGGCCCGGCAGGGAGCGCAGCAACGCTTCCAGGCGGCCGCTGCGGCCGGCCTGGCCGAAGCGGTAGCGCGACGCTTCCACGAACAGGGAGCGTCCGCCGCGGCGTTCGCGGTGATACGCCTCGGGCGTGATCCACTCTTCATGGTTGCCCAGCTTGAAGCCCGCTTCGACGGAATCGACCCGCGCGATGCGCGACAGTTGCTCGATCAGCCAGCTGGGCACGGGCGCGGAAAATTTCACCACTGCCAGCAAGCTCTCGTCTTTCGCCACCGGCGCCGTGACCAGCTCGGGCACGATGAAGTGGCGGTAGCGTTCCTTCTCGGCCAAACGGTAGGCGCTAGACGCATCCTTGGCCTGGTCCAACAAGACCACCGAGGCGTAACCGCCCAGCACGCCTTCGACGGCGCCCTGCCAGCGGCTGTCCGTCACTTCGACGATGTCCGACAGCATCGCGTGGCCGATGCCCGCATCGCGCAGCGCGCGGCGCATGCCGCGCACATTGTCCGGCTCCGGCATGGCCGTCTTGCCTTGCAGCGCGGCAATCGTGGCCTGCTCAGCGGCGATGCGCGCCGACAGGGCGTCGCGCTGCTGGCGCTGCTGCAGCAATTGCGCTTCCTTCTGTTCCAGCTGGGCCGCCACTTCGGCGATATCGCTGCCTGAGTCCGCTGCCAGCTTGTGCAGGCGCTCCTTCTGTTCCAGCAGGCTGTCCAGCGGTTTCAGTTTGGCATTGATCAGCGATAAACGACTCTGAAGGCCAATGGATTCCTGCTCCAACAAAGTCTCGTTCATCTGCGCGTCGGACAGGGCCTTGGCTTGCGCGGCCAGCGCATTGCGCTTGTCCGTCAATTGCTGGTCCGCCTGCGCCATCGGTTTGCGCGCATCGCGCAATTGCCGGCTGGCAATGGCTGCTTTTTCACGCGCCTCGTGGTATTGCAGGCTGGGCAGCACTTCTTCCAGCAAGTTGCGGCGCTCCTTATGCAACCCTTCCCACTGATGGTAATTGGCCACGCGCAGGCGCAAGCCTTCCAGGTTGGTCTTCGACGCCTCGAGTTCCGTCTCGAAGCGTTTCAGCTCCACTTCCGTATCGCGCTGGTGGCGCTTGGCTTCATCGTAGGCGTCCAGCACTTCCTTGTCGCCAAACACCTGGAACACCAGGTCGAGCAACTGGCGCGGCGCGTATTCGCACAATTTGTCCGTCTCGCCCTGCTCCAGCGCCAGCACTTTCGACATGGCGGGCGACAGGCCCGCATTGGCCAGGCGCTTGCGGTAGTTTTCCACACCCAGCCAGTCGTTGGCGTCCGTGATGTCCTCGATCTGCACATTGCCCGGACGCATCAGATACTGGCGCTTCCAGTCGCCGCCGTTCTTCTGTATCTGGCAGAACAGCGTCACTTCATCGTCGCTGAAGAAGCCTGAACTGCGGAACGGGCGGTTCGACAGCTGCTTGCCCACGTTCTTGTTGTCGACCACGGCGCGCAGCCAGGCCGTCTGCTGGCCCGAGTGGCGCGCATAGTGCTTATACGTGCGGCCCATCGAACAGTCGAGGCCGAACAAGGTGCGCAAGGCGTCCAGCAAGGTGGTCTTGCCCGAGCCGTTCTGCCCCGCGATGGTGATGATCTTCGCGTCGAGCGGAATATTCTTGATGCGCTGCCAGTAATCCCAGTGCACCAGTTCAAGTGATTTGATATGAAACATGGGCGCTTTCAGTGAGGGAGGTCGGACGCAGGCTCGTCGCCCGCGTCTGGCAAGTCGCCGATGTCGGCGGACAGGTCGGCGTCAAGATCGACGGCCACCAGGCGCGCCGGCGCCCGCTTGAACACGTCGGCCAGGGCGCCATTGATGATGCGCTCTTTCAAGACGTCCGTATCCATCATCAGGTCCAGCAGCGGGCCTTCCAGGATGAAATCGCCGCGCCGTTCGATGAAGCCCAGCTTGGCCAGGGTGCCCAGATTCATGTCCATGCGCGTCTTCTTGCCCAGCTTGTCGCCGAAGTCGGACAGCAGCGCCTTGTAGGAAATGCCGATCGACGCGTCTTCCGCGCGCGGCAGCGGTTTTTCCGTGCCAAACATGTCGTTCTGGTCATCGTCCGCGTGCTGGTGCGTTTCCTGGCGTTCGCGCTTGGGCAGGATGATCTGCGCCCACAGCACCACCAGCAAGGCCACGCCATCGCGTGCCAGGCCGAAATTGTTGTTTTGCCAGACGTCGCGCGCGCCGAAGATCTTCGGCTCGATGGTGCGCGTCAGGGCCAGGGTGACATGGTCGGCATACACGTTGTCGAGCAGTTTCAAACCGCAGGCCAGCAGGCGCGCATCGATTTCGGCGCGGAACAGCTCGTCGGACAGCACGCGCTTGACGAGCTTGTCGTCGCGGCGCAGGGTTTGATGCGTGAGCAGGCGCGCAATCAGGATTTGGGAATCGTCATTCATCGGCTGTGCCGCTATCTAAATCAAGTGAAACATTCAGTGAAAGCGAGGCGATCGACATGGCCGCCACATGGGGGTCGGTCAGTTGGACCATCTCGTCGGTCGGTGTAAAGGTAATCGGCAAGCGGGCCAGTTCGGCCGTCGAGCCTTGCAAGCTCGCTTCGGACACATCGCCCAGCAGCGGCAGCATCGAGGCGCGGTACGAGGCCACGGCAAAACTGGCCGGCAGCAGGGAATCCTGCACCGGCACGCTCTTCGGTCCCTCTTCGCCGATGCTGGGGAAATTGCCCAGGCTGGCGAAGTTCGACAGGCGTTCGAGCAAGTCATCGAGTTCGAGTTGCATGACGGGTCCGTCGCTGATAGTGGTGGGCGCGTCCTCTCCGCTGGGCAGGCCCGTGTTGATGACGCCTGCCGCCCGTTCGGACAGCAATTCCGTTTCGGCCACGTCGATCATCTCGGCCGGCGTGGAGAACAGGGGCACGACGGGCTGGTCGATGGCGCCCTCGGCCAGGCTGGCCAGGTCTTCATGCAGCAAGAGCCAGCGCTTGATGTCGGTGGTCGACAGGCCCGACTGGCCCAGGTGCACGCGCTGGCGCTCGATCTGGTTCAGGGCGCGCGAAAACATGCCTTGCATGTTCAACAATTTACTTTGCGCGCGGCCGATCGCTTGCGCCGCCTTGTGCGTGGCGCTGTCGGCGTTTTCATCGGAGGTGATGGCCACCAGGATCTGGGACCCCTTCTCCACCCAGTCGCAGGCCATGTTCCATTTCGCTTGCGCCGTGCGCAGGCGGAATTCGGAGCCGGAAGCGATGGCGTCGGAGAATTCTTCCGTCAAGTCCACCAGGCGGCCCAGCAAATGCTGCAATTGCTCGACCGACACGCCGCCCACGGCTTGCGCACCGGCCACCTGCGACAGGAGAAAACCCATTTCCGCTTCGTCTTCCGTCTGGCCCAGGCCCAGCAAGCTGTCGATGGCCGACAGCACATTGCGCGCCATGGGCGTGACGCGGTACACGCCCTGCTGCGCATCCCAGGCCAGCAACTGGTTCGAGCGCAGGCGCAGCAAGACCGTTTCCAGGCTTTCCGGCAACAGATACGCCAGTTTCGTGTTGATATCGGCACGCGTATAGGCGGACGTGGCCGCATCGGACGCCAGCTCGCGCAACACCAGCAGACGCACCAGCACGCCATCGAAACCGCCGTGGAACAGGGCCGTAAACACTTGCAGCAAGGGCTGCGCCCGCTTCAAATGAAAAACTTGCTCGATTTCATCGGCCGAAATATTGGGCTGGAAATGCGCCTGCAAGGAATCGTGATGCTCTTGCTCTGTCTGATTTGCATCCGTAGCCACGGCTGCACTTGCCATTATATCAATCATTCTTTTCCGGATGAGTGTTCAGCGGGCGGCGCAGCGGGCTAACGCGGCGCTGCGGGGCGGGGGCGTCAGTATATCAGTTCTGACATGCAATTTAGCGTGCGGGAGGGGGCGCTGCGGACGCGGCGCAACACAGTCGCGGCGCCGTGCCGGGCCAGGAAGGCAAAACAGGGAAGCAAAACCAGCATGCCTTGCCCCGCGCATTGGTGAGCACTTACTTTTTAATGATCTTCTGCAAGGTTTGCTCGACATAATCACCGTCTTCATCGGCGAACGTCACCTTCACGGGATACCATTCCAGCGACGGCGCCAGCCACAGGTCCACTTGCTGGCCCTTCTTGTCCGGCGGCGGCGCCTTGACCAGGTGCACGGCCTCCACCAAACCCTGGCCGGTGGCGACGGTCTCCTGCTTGACGACCTTGAAGGTCCACGGCTCGGCGTCGTGGCGGCCGGCAACGAAGAAGCTCCATTCCGAACCGGGCGTGAATTTCTCGGGGGCGGCGCGCGCCACGCTGACCAGTTGCCAGACGGTACTGTTGCGGTCCTGCTCGCCGCCTTTCAGCGGATAGCTGTCGTCACCTTCACTGAAGACGATGGTCTTGCTGTCGCGCTTGAACGTGGTCGTGGCCGCTTCCTTGCGGAAGCGTTTTTCCACGAACTGGACAGGCGCCAGGCCGTAATCGTCGACCGTGCCTTCGCTGCGCTGCTCGAGGATCTTGCCGAACAGGGCAGCCTTGGTTTCGGCCAGCAGCGAATACTTGCCATCGCCCACGCGCCAGTTGCTGACCGATTCTCCGGACAGCCCGATGCCGCGCTGCTTCGCCTTGATCGAATAGACGAGGTCTGCCGATGGCGCCAGCTTGTAGGGGCGCTTGATGGCGGGATGCTCCACGGGCGCGTCGGCCATGGCGGGAGACAAGGTGGCGGCCAGCAAGCTGGCGAGCAAAACGCGTTTCAATGTAGTCAAAGTAGTCATTTATTTTCCTGTAGCGTCATTGACGCGAATTTGGGTCACGGTTTGCGTGGTCAGCGCCCCGTTCGCTTCGGTATTGCGTATTTGTACCGGATACCATTGCATTGACGGCGCCAGCCAGATATCGAGCTGCGACGAATAGGTGCCGGGCTTCGGTGGCCGGCGCAAATGCCAGGTCACCAGGCGGCCCATTTTGGTGTCGAGTTCTTCCTCGCCCACCAGCTGAAAGCGGAACACGGTCGCTTCCTTTTCCTCGCCGACGAGGATATCGATATTGCCGGCCAGCTGGTTGACGTCGGCGCGGCCGATGGCGGCCAGCTGGAATGGCACGCTGGCCTTGTCCTGCGCCCCTTCCTGCCATGGCGCCGTGGCCGTCGAGGCTGAAAACGTGATGCTCCTGGCGTCGCGCTTGAAATGCGTCGCCGTTTGCGCGCGGCCCTTGCGTTTCTCCGTGGCCGTGACGGGCACGATGCCGCTGGCATCGATCATGCCCTCGCTGGTCAGCACCAGCAGGTTGATGCGCGTGATCAGCATGCTCAAACCCACTTCCAGTTTCAGCTGATACGTATCGCCCCGGTTTTCCCACGCCATCGCGGCCACGCCCTGCCACTTGGTGCCGTCGGCATCGCGCCGGTCCACATGCAAGTCGAACTGGGCCGAGGCAGGCGCATTCGTCTTGTAGTGCCGTGCCTGCTCGACGGCCGGTGGCGGCGCGCTGGCCGGCGCGGGCGCTGCTGCCACCGCTGGCGCGGGCGCCGTGATGGCCGGGGCAGCCACCGCTGCCGGCACGGATGTGGCCGGGCCTTCCGGCACGTCGCTGGCGGGCGCCGTCCACTGGGGCGCTTCGCTCGACGCCAGCTCCGTCGGTGGCGGCGGCGGTCTGGGCCTGGGCACGGGCAGCAGTTCGGGCGGCGGCGGTGGCGCCAGCACCGGCTGAGGCCTGGGGAGCTCGGCGATCAATGCCAGGCTGACCACCCGCGCATGATCCTGCCCCAGCGGCACCATGCTCGCATGCGAGGTGAGCCACTCCAGCGCCACGTAATGCAGTGCGCCGATGACCGCGACAAAGATGACGGTACGGCGGCGCGGTGGCGAAAAGAAGGAGTCAGACATCATAGGCCGTAGTGTAACGCTTTCACCCCGTTTCCCGCTTCTTGCCTGCGCTCAACTCCTGATGTTTTATGTAAGAAAATGTTGGCAGCGTTGCGTCAGTTGCAAGCTGATATCTGCTACGCTAGGGACATCCACCTACCAGGAGATTTCGCATGGCAAATCCGCAAATGCCCCAAATACCGGGCGCAGCAGTTGTGACCGATACCCTCGACTTCGTCAAGAACCTGTGGGGCAGCATGAGCGTGCCCGGCATGGGCATGCCAGGCATCACGGCGCCCACCATGTCGGTGGAAGAGCTGGACAAGAAAATCAGCGATCTGAAAGCCGTCGAAGCATGGCTGAACCTCAATACCAGCATGCTGCGCGGCAGTATCCAGGCGCTGGAAGTACAGCGCGGCACCATCGCCACCCTGAAATCCATGGGTGCTTCGCTGGCGGCGGCCATCACCCAGCCAGGCGCCAGCGAGAAAACCGTCTTTGAATCGGTGCCCTACGCTTCCGCTTTTTTCCAGCAGGCGACACCTGCGGCGCCGGCACCTGCGCCCGCACCGGAACCCGCTGCGGCGGCGCCCGACGATACCAGCAGCCAGGCGACAGCCCAGTTGGCCAATCCAAGTGCCTGGTGGAATTTGTTACAAGATCAGTTCAAGCAGGCCGTGTCGACGGCCATGTCGCCCGACGCCGCCAGCGCGGCAGCGGCCAGTTTGGGCGGTGGCGCCAAGGCCAAGCCAGCGGTCAGCAAGTCCGCCAAGCCGGCAGAAGCAGACACGGCAGCCAAGACCAAGGCCCCGCTGCGCAAGGCGCCGGCGAAGCGCGCGGCACCCAAGTCGAAAGCACCAGGCAAGGCCTGATGTTTCAAGCTGGCGATATGATCAGGCGATACGATGAATGCGGATCGCCTCGATCATGTTGTCGGCCTGGCGTTTTACGTCACCGATCGTGATCAGGCCTTCGTCGGCCAGCGCCTTGGCGTGCTCGTACGAAGACTGGAATGTTTCCAGCGTGTCTCCCTTGGCGGCGACCGGGCGTACCCAGGCAATACTGCCGACTTTCATTTTTTTGTACACTTCATTGACCACATCACGCATAGTTTCTTCCTTATTGTTGTAAAGCAACTCAAGCACGGGCGAACCCACGCTGGCCCCTAGTTTATCATCCAGCACGCTCGCGCACGGATTTTCCCCCTTTTTCCGGCGCCGGCGGCGCTTTTTCCGGCACCACGACGGCCACTTCCGGCCCGGGCGGCGGCGTCAGCTGCACCAGTTGCGCCATCAATTGCGCAAAGCGCTGCTGCCCTGGTGCAATTTTGTCTACATACAACAACACTTCCATGGCCTCGGCCGCCAATTCCGCCTGGTAGCCGCGCTGTTCCAGGAAAGACACGATGATTTGCGCGGAATTGAACAGGATGCGCAGGTTGTTGGGCAGTTTTTCGCGCGCCGCCCGCATCCAGGCGACCGCCTCGTTGAGCTTGTCCGTCTTCCACAGCAGCACGCCCTTGTTCATCAAGTCCGACGCTTCCTTGCGCGATGCGATGATCATGCTCGTGCCTTCGTCGCCCATCTTCGCCTTGTCGAAGATCTTTTGCACCTCGTCCTGCACCACCTGGTTGTCGTGGTTGTTCTTCACCACATAGCACAGCAGGCCGGCCGGCGCATCCTTCACGCCGACGGCGAACAGCAGGGTGGCCAGTTCCATACAGATACTTTTTTCGGGCCGCGCCGGGTCTTCCGACAGCATGGCTTCGAGTTCGTCGCCGCACTTGCGCGCGCGCCGGTAATCGCCCGTTTCGTGGTGCACCATGCCTTCCGTGATCTTCGCACGCAAGCCGATCTGCTCGGGCGGGAATTCGCGCTGCGCCAGCAGCAGCCACTGCAGCGCCTCCTTGGCATCCTTCTTCAAGCCGCACACGCGCGCCAGTCCCAGGTAGGCGTCGGGCGTCTTCATGACGGAAAATTCACCGATGGAAATACACTTGCGAAAAGCCTTTTCCGCCATGCTGACATTGCCAACTTTCAAGGCGGCCAGCCCCAGGTTGCGCTGGCGCGGCACGGAATTGGGCGACAGGCGTGCCGCCTTTTCCAGCACGCCGCAGGCTTCCTCGTGCTGGCCCATCAGCTGGTAGGCGACGGCCATCTGGTCGTAGGCGTCGATGTAATACTTGTTTTCGACGATCACGCCCTGGAAAATCTGCCGCGCCGCCTCGTGCTCGCCGTTATTCATGCGGATCTTGCCCAGGCCCGCCCTGGCCCAGCTGTAATCGCGCTCGGCCAGCACTTTTTCGTACACGGCACGGGCCTTTTCCGGCTCGCCGCTTTTCAGCAGCAGGGATGCCTTCATGCGCAGCAATTCCAGCTCGTGCAGCTTGTTGACCTCGATCTGCGCGTCGCACAATTTGGCCGCGCGCAAATAATCCTTTTCCATGCAAGCCTGGTCGATTTCGCGAAATACCTGCTTCTTGTGCCACACGCGGTTCAAACGCGTCAGCAGCACGCCTTCCGTGATGGGCTTGATCAGGTAGGCGTCGGGCTGGTGCTCGGCCGCGCCCATCACCGATTCCACGCTTTTCTCGGCCGACACCATCAACCACACGCTCGACGGCGCCGTCAGGTTGCGCACGCGCGTCTCTTCCAGCACTTGCTGGCCATTCTTGCCTTCGCCCAGGTTGTAATCGCACAGCACCACGTCGTAGCGCGTCTTGGCCAGCAGCTTCATGGCTTCGCCGCCGCTGGCCGCCTGGTCGATATGGCGCGCGCCCAGATTGCGCAAGGATTCACGCAGCAGGATGCGGATGCCGATGAAGTCATCGACCAGCAGATAATGCTTGTCGGCCCAGTCGGTGCTGCCCGCTTCGGCGGCGGTGGCGTGGCTATCTGTCGTCATGGCATCCTCGTTCAGGGCAGGCGCAGGATGAAACAGCCGCCGCCCAGCGCGCCGCCATTTTCCAGAGCAATGCTGCCGCTGCTGCCCCGGTGCTTGTGCATCTTCGCCACGACACTGGAAAAATACAGCCCCAGCCCCGTGCTGTTGGTGGAAAAGTTCACGCCGGCCGCCATGCCATGCATGGCCGCACTGCCCGCGTCGAGCAGCGCCTGCGAGTAGCCCTCGCCATTGTCTTCCACGCGCAGCTCCAGCAAGGCGTCCACCTGGCGCACCGACAGGCGGATCGTGTCCTTCGTGTAGCGGATGGCGTTGTTGATGGCATGCGCGAGCACGCCGATGACCAGGTCTTCATCCAGGGTCCAGATCAGCTCCGGCGGGCAGGCCGTCTCCAGGCGGATGCCTTTCGAGGCCAGCAGGATCTTTTCCTGGTCCACCACCTGATCGACCACCTGGCTCACCAGTTGCGGTTGCACATCGAAGGGGTAGCCGGGCTTGCCCACTTCCTTGTACAGCGCCAGCAGCTGGATCAGATTATCGTTCAGGCGCTTGGTCTGGTACAGCATCTGCGCCATCTGCAGGTAGGCGGGGTCGGCCTGCGGCGCGGGCTTGGCCTGCTCGGCCGCCAGCAAGGATTCCAGCGTGCCGCTGACCACGCTGATCGAGTTTTTCATGTCGTGCACGGTCGACGCCAGGAACAGGAAAAGCTCGGGCGAGCTGTGTTGATCTTCCACCGGATATCTCCTTGGGGCCGCAGCTTGAATATTGCCAAGGGTAAATTATACCGCCAGCATGCCGACGCCAGCCAGCCGCGCGCAAAGTCCGTGACATGACGCAACAATGCCACCCCTACCTGCGTAAGGGCGGCATTGGCTTGGCAAGCCGGCAAGGTCAGCGGCGCGCGCCCGCCAGGCGGCGCACTACCGCGATCAGCCGGTCGATTTCCTCATACGTGTTGTAGAAAGCGAAAGATGGCCGCACGGTCGCTTCCACGCCGAAGCGGCGCAAAATCGGCTGGGCGCAGTGGTGGCCCGAGCGCACGGCGATGCCCTCGTCGTTCAGGGCACGCCCCACTTCCGCCGGCTCATAGCCGGCCAGAACAAAAGAAGCCACGCTGGCCTTGTCCAGCGCCGTGCCGATCAGGCGCACGCCGGCAATCGCCTGCAGCTGGTGCGTCGCATATTCCAGCAGCGCGTGCTCGTAGGCGGCGATGTTATCCAGGCCGATGCGCTGCACGTAATCGATGGCCGCACCCAGGCCAACGGCATCGGCGATATTGCCCGTGCCCGCCTCGAAACGGTTCGGCACGCCCTGGTAGACGGTGCGCTCGAACGTGACGTCGGCGATCATGTTGCCGCCACCCTGCCACGGCGGCAATTGCTCCAGCAAGTCCGCCTTGCCATACACGGCGCCGATGCCCGTCGGACCAAATACCTTGTGGCCCGAGAATACATAGAAATCGGCGCCCAGCGCCTGCACGTCCACGCGCAGGTGCGACACGGCTTGCGCCCCATCGATCAGCACGCGCACGCCGGCCGCATGCGCCAGCGCGATGATCTGCGCCACGGGCGTCACCGTCCCCAGCGCATTCGACACCTGCGTCACGGACACCAGCTTGGTGCGCCCGTTGAGCAGCTTGCGGAATTCATCGAGGAGTATCTGGCCGCTGTCGTCGACGGGAATCACGCGTAGGGTCGCGCCCTTTTCCGCCGCCAGCTGCTGCCACGGCACGATATTCGCGTGGTGCTCGAGCTGCGAGACGATGATCTCGTCGCCGCTGCCGATGTACTTGCGCCCAAACGTATTGGCGACCAGGTTGATGCCTTCCGTGGCACCGCGCACGAAGATGATTTCATTGGCCGAGGCCGCGCCGAGGAAGTTCGCCACCTTGGCGCGCGCCGCCTCATACGCATCGCTGGCGCGCGCCGCCAGTGCGTGGGCCGCGCGGTGGATGTTCGAATTCTCGTGCGCATAGAAATACGCCACCCGGTCGATCACCGACTGCGGCTTGTGCGTGGTGGCCGCGTTGTCGAACCAGGCCAGCGGCTTGCCGTTGACCCGTTCGGCCAGCACGGGAAAATCGCGCCGCACGGCGTGCACGTCGAACGGCGCCGGCGTCTGGCGGTGGCCGGGCTGCGTCGCGGAGGGCAGCTCGGTCTGAAAATAGAACGCGGGCTGGCTGTTAGCCGGCGATACCGGCAACTGACGCGCGGGCGCCTGCTGCGGCGTGACAAACAGTCCCCGCAAATCGTCGGGAGCGGCTTGCCCTTGTCCCTGGCGTGCCAGGCCATCGAGCTTGCCGTTCGACACGGGATAGCCATGCGCGCCGCCGACAAAATAGTAGGGCGAAGGCGCACTCAGGGCGGACAGGCGTGGCGTCGGCAGGGAGGCAGGCGCCGGTGCTATCGGCGACTCCAGGGGCACCGTCACGGGCGGCACTTGCGCCGTCGCCACGCCGGGGGCGATGGCGGCGAACGAAGGACCGGGCTGCGGCGGAGGACGGTTGGCATAGCGGGGCGCTGCATCGAGCACGCTGCCGGAACCGCCGAGACTGGGAGACTTGTCCAACGCAGGGGGCAACCCCGGCAAACGCGCGAAAAACTCGCCCGCCAGGCGGTTCAGGGTCGCTTCGTCGGGCAAGAGGGACGACGGCGCCAGGGCCGCCGCGCCATCACTTGTAGGTGTCTGGGTAGTCATGGTATTTACCGATCTCGACGTCTTCCAGTACGGCCAGCGCATCGTCGGTCAGCACGGCCAGCGAGCAATACAGCGAAATCAGGTAGGACGAAATCGCGTGGCGGTTGATGCCCATGAAACGCACGGACAGGCCCGGGCTTTGCTCGCCCGCCAGACCAGGCTGGAACAGGCCGATCACGCCCTGGCGCTGTTCGCCCGCGCGCAGCAGGATAATTTTCGTCTTGCCGTCTTCGATGGGCAGTTTGTCGGACGGCACCAGCGGCACGCCGCGCCACGTCAAAAACTGCGAACCGAACAGGCTGACGGTCGGTGGCGGCACGCCGCGGCGCGTGCATTCACGGCCGAAGGCGGCAATGGCCAGCGGGTGCGCCAGGAAAAAGCCCGGCTCCTTCCATACTTTCGTCAGCAGTTCGTCGAGGTCGTCCGGCGTGGGCGCCCCCGTCAGGGTGAAGATGCGCTGGTCGTCGTGCACGCTGGCCAGCAGGCCGTAATCGGGATTGTTGATCAATTCGCTTTCCTGGCGCTCCTTGATCGTCTCGATGGTCAGGCGCAGCTGCTCCTTGATCTGGTCGTGCGGGCTGCTGTACAGGTCCGACACGCGCGTGTGCACGTCGAGCACCGTGCTGACGGCATTGAGAAAATATTCGCGCGGCTGGTCATCGTAGTCGACGAAAGTTTGCGGCAGTTCCGACTCGTCGCGCTGCGAGCAGGCCACGCGCACATCCTTCGGGTTTTTCACGCGGTTCAGGCGGTAGATACCCGCTTCCACGGGCAGCCATTGCAGCAGGTGCACCAGCCAGCGCGGCGTGATCGTGGATAACTGGGGGACGCTCTTGCTTGCATTGGCCAGCTGGCGCGCGGCGTTATCGCCCAGCGCGAACTGGCTCTCTGTTGCTTCTGCCATGACTACTCCTGATGAGAAAAGTGAATATGCTTATCTGAAAAACGAATAAAGTATCGAACGTCTCCCCTTTTCTCTCAACATGCTATCGCCACCAAAACAGCTTTTAATCACCCCGTTTAATCCACCAGCTCCGGTTCGCAGCGGGCCATCAATCCCGCCAGGCCGATACCCAGCGCGCCGGCCAGTTTTTCCACCGTCAGCAGCGACGGCGTGGCGGCGCCCCGTTCGATTTCGCCGATGAACGAGCGGTTCAAGTCTGCCGCTTCGGCCAGACGCTCCTGCGACCAGCCATGCCCTTCACGCAACTGGCGCACAGCCAGTCCAAACTGTTTGATCAACATGCTGTCCTCATGGGTGATGGGCAAAGGCGGGGTGGGATGGCGCCGGCAACTCCGCTGCCTCCTGCTGGTTGTGCGCTTGCGTGACATGGCTGCCCGGCGCCACGCTACGGGTCAGCCAGACATTGCCACCGATGACGGAACCCTGGCCGATGGTCACCCGTCCCAGGATCGTCGCACCTGCGTAGATGACCACGTCGTCCTGCACGATGGGATGGCGCGCCAGTCCCTTTTTCAGCACGCCGTCGGCGCCGGCGGGAAAGCGCTTGGCGCCCAAGGTGACGGCTTGATAAATGCGCACCCTTTCGCCGATGATGGCCGTCTCGCCGATCACCACGCCCGTGCCATGGTCGATGAAAAATCTGCTGCCGATGATGGCGCCCGGGTGGATATCGATGCCTGTCTGCGAATGGGCCACTTCGGCGATGATGCGCGCCACCAGCGGCGCGCCCAGTGCATACAAGGTGTGCGCCAGGCGGTAGTGGATGATGGCCAGGATGCCCGGATAGCACAGCAGCACTTCATCAACGCTGTGCGCGGCCGGGTCCCCATGGAAGGCGGCCGCCACGTCCGTGTCTAGCTGGGCGCGGATGCGCGGCAGCGCTCGGGCGAAGCGCTGCACGATGGCCAGCGCCTGCTGTTCGATGGAGACCGTCTGCTGCAAGCCGTGCTGGCGCGCGTGGTAACTGAGTTCGCGCCGCACCTGTTCGTGCAAGCCCGTCAAGGTCGTGTCGAGCGTGTGGCCGACAAAGAAATCCTCGCTCTCCTGCTGCAGGTCGAGGGGGCCCAGGCGCATGGGGAACAGGGCCGCGCACAGGGCGCCGACGATGTCGCGCAAATGCTGGCGCGACGGGAATTCGCGCGCGCCGCACTCTTGATTGCTGGCCAATCCTTCGCGCCACTGCGCGCGCACGGCGCGCAATTCATCGACGATCTGGTGCAGTTCCCATTGCGGCTGCGCGGCAAGGGAGGCAGAGGGAAGGGCTCGCTGATTCATGGTGGTCCCGGGAAGAGAGTTAATCTTGCAGCCAAGGCAGCGCATGCCAGCGCCAGCCGCCGCTATGGCCACGCTGTTGCTGGGCGTCGAGATCGCCCTCGAAGCCTTGCGCGATATTGAAGACGTGCGTGAAACCGGCCTTGGCGGCCGCTTCGGCGGCCAGGGCCGAGCGCTTGCCGCTACGGCACAGCAGCACCACGACGGCATCCTTGCCGCCCGCCTTCGCTTCCAGTTCACGCGTAAAGCGGGGATTGCGGTGCATGGCCGTGCCGGTCGCCCACGCCACGTGCAGCGAGGCCGGCACGTAGCCGACGAAGGTGCGTTCCTCGTTGGTGCGCACGTCGACCAGCACGGCTTTGCCAGCCTGCACCAGCTGCCACGCGTCCTGCGCGCTGACGATGCCCGCATACGGCAAGCCTTGCGCCTGCACCTGGGCGCGCGCGAGATGGAGTACTTCGTCAAAAGCCGCCTCGCCGTGCGCGGCGCGGGGATCGAAAATCAGTTCTGCAGCAGCCATCTGTCCACCTCTTTATTCCGTCGTCAAAAACCAGCACGAGTCCACTGTAGCGAACTTATGTTGTTCGGAAAACAAATTAAAAAGAGTTTGGAAAGCTGAAAAACGTATATGGGGTCAGTTCCTTTGGAATCGGAATATGCCCCATTGGGGCATATTCCCCCTGAGGGTCCGACCCCGGAATTTGCCTCTGGGTGTCATCAGGAAGCGCGACGGCGCTCGCGAAACAGAAACCGCGCTGGATCGAGTGCAGCAGCCAATTGTGCCTCGACAGGCAACGGCTCGCCCTCCAGCTGGCAAGCCAGCAGCTCGGCCGCCAGCGGCGCCCAGATCAGGCCGCGCGAGGCGTAACCGAGCAAGCCAAACAGGCCGGGCCAGCGCGGCACGTCGCGCAAGCGTTCGCAGCGGCCCGGCACGCCCGGGTCGGGCAAGGCGCCCGCCAGTGGCAGGCGATCCGGCGCCATGCAGCGAAAGCCCGTGCGCCCGGCCAGCGGCGCGTCAAACGCAGGCACATCAAGGATAGCGGCGATCTTGTGGATATTGTCGAGCTGGCTCGATGCGCGCACCTCGGCATCCGCGTCCGCATCGTAGCTGGCGCCCACGCACACGATGCCCTGGTGCGCCGGCGTCATGTAGGCTTCGCGGCAAACGACGAACGGCAAGGAGGGCAGACTGCCTTCGACCAGGTGCGTGACCTGGCCGCGCACGGCGTCCAGCGGCAGGCCGGCCGCCTGTTCGAAATCGACGGCACCCGTGCCTGCCGCCAGGATGACGGTGGGTGCCGCCGCGATCAGGGCACCGTCCGCATCGCGCACCAGCCACTCCTCATCGCCGCGCTCCAGACGCAGGGCACTGCTGGAAAAGCGCCGCGTGAGCAAGGCGCCGCAGGCGTCCAGCATGGCCGCGCAAACGGAAGACGGTCGTGCCCAACCGCCCTGCTCGAACCACCAGGCGCCATCGGGCGCCGGCGCGCCCAGCATGGCGCTCGCCTCGGGCGCTTCGAGCCAGCGGGCGAATTCGCGCGGATACAGGCCACTGGCGGCGATCTGCCGCTGCACCTGCGCATGCGCGCCGTCGCGCGCCAGGTGCAGCACGCCGCTTTGCACACCCTCGATGGCGGCGCCGATGCCGCCCAGGTCTTTCCAGCGGCTCAGCGAGTACAGGTAGGCGGCGCGCACCAGGCGCGTGGCGATATTGTCATCCTTCGACATCAGCGGCATGAAGATGCCGGCCAGGTTGCCCGACGCTTCGCTGGCCGGCTGCGCGTGGCGCTCGACCAGGGTCACCTTCCAGCCGCGCGCGGCCAGCCGTTCGCAGGCGGCCGCGCCGGCCACGCCCGCGCCGATGACGATGGCGCGCCGCTCGGGCGCTACGGCAGCCACGTGCTCTGCGCGCCGCGCATAAAACACGGCGCGCAATCGGCTCTCGTCAAAAACAAAGCCGTTTTTTTGCAACTCCGCGCGCTGCGCCTCGTCCAGGTGCACGGCCTGCAGGCGGGCGCCGTCCATCATCAGGCGCGTCAGCGCCGTCACGGCGGCAGGTACCCACGCCAGCAGCACTTCATCGATGCGTGCCGATATCTGCGCCAGGCAGGCATCGGGCTCGCCGATCAGCACATCGAGGGTAAGCAAGCCATCGCGCGAAACCATGCGGTGCAAGCCAGGCACGCAGGGCGGCCATTGCGCGCGCCACTCATCGGGTAAGTGGCTGGCGTCGACGGGGCGCGGCGCCAGCGCGATGTAATGCAGGCGCCGACCGCCATGCGCCGCGCAGGCGGCACGCAAGCGGGCGCCGTCAAAATCCGTGTCGAGCAGGACCAGCGAGCGGCGCATCAATGCCCCGTGCGGCAAAAGCAGGTGGGCGCATGGTCGTTGACCATGCCGATGCCCTGCATGTAGGCGTAGATGATGGTCGAGCCGACGAACTTGAAACCACGCTTGAGCAAGTCTTTCGACAGTTTGTCGGACAAGGCCGTCTTGGCGGGAAAGGCGCCGGGCTGCCAACTGTTGACGATAGGCTGGCCATCGACATACGCCCACAGGAAGCTGTCCAGGGTCTGACCTTCCGCGCGCAGGCGCAGGTAAGCTTGCGCATTCGTGATGGCTGCCGCCACCTTCAGGCGGTTGCGCACGATGCCAGGATCAAGCAGCAGCTGCGCCACCTTCTCCGGGCCATACGCGGCGATCTTTTCCGCATCCCAGCCGTCAAAGGCTGCACGGTAGGTGTCGCGCTTGTTGAGGATGGTTTCCCAGCTCAGGCCAGCCTGCGCCCCTTCCAGGTTCAGCATCTCGAACAGCCGGCGTTCGTCGTGGCAGGACACGCCCCACTCCGTATCGTGGTAAGCGAGATAGCGGGGATTGGCCGGATTGGCCCAGGAGCAGCGGATAGTGGTCATGGTCGTGTTCTTCATGTGCGGGCAACCACCAGTATAGTTTATCGGCCGCGCAGGATGCGTCCCAGTTCCAGCAGGCCGTGCTGCATCTCTGCCGGGGGAATGGCGGCAAAGCCCAGCAGCAGCCCTGGCGGCGTGGCGCACTCCGGGCCGGCCGCCGGATCGGCGTAGTGGCCCAGCGGACGCAGTTCGATGCCCCGGTCCAGCCCTGCGCGCGACACCGTTTCTTCATCGTGGCCGCCGCGAAAATACGCGCACAGTTCCAGGCCGCTGTCGGCCGGCCCGAACATGAGCTGGTCGTCGAGTTCGCGCGCAATCCCCCGCACCAGCTGGTCGCGCCGTTCGGCATTGCTGTCGCGCGTGCGGCGGATATGCCGGCCAAAGTGTCCCTCGGCGATGAAGTCGGCCAGCGCCATCTGCGGCACGATGGCCGTGTGCCGGTCCATCACGGCCTTGGCCTGCACCAGCGCCTCGGCCAGCGCGGGCGGGGCCACCATGTAACCGAGGCGCAGGCCGGGGAACAGTACTTTTGACAGGGTGCCCACGTAGACCACGCAGCCGGCCCGGTCCAGACTTTGCAGGGACGCCAACGGCGCGCCCGCGTAGCGGTATTCGCTGTCGTAATCGTCTTCCACCAGCCAGGCCTTGTTGTGCGCGGCCCAGGCCAGCAAGGCCAGGCGGCGGGGCAAACTCATGCTCACGCCCAGCGGCATCTGGTGCGACGGCGTCACGTACGCCAGCTTCGCCTGCGGACAGTGCGCCACGCCATATGCCACGTCCAGCCCCTGCGCATCGACGGGCACGGGAAAGACACGCGCGCCGGCCGCGCGCAGCGGGCCGCTGGCGCCCCGGTAGCCGGGCGACTCCATCCAGGCCGCATCGCCCGGCGCCAGCAGGATGGTCGACAGCAAAAACAGCGCCTGCTGCGAGCCCGAGGTGATGACGATCTGCTGCGGCGTGCACTGGACGCCGCGCGAGGCCTTCAGGTACACGCACAGCAGTTCGCGCAACGGCAGGTAGCCGGCCGGGTCGCTGTAGCCAAACTGGTGGTCGGGGCGGCGCCAGCGCCGCGCTTCCAGGCGGTTCCACACGTCGAAGGGGAAATGGTCGATGCGCGGCATGCCGACGCGAAAAGCGCGCAGCGGCCCCCGGTGGAACGCCACCTGGCGCATGGCCGCCACCACGCCTTGCCCGCGCGCCGACAGCGGCCGCAGCAGGCCGGGCGCATCCAGCTTGCCGGCCGGCGCGACCATGGGTACGGGCAACGGAACGTCGCGGCTGACAAAGGTGCCGCGCCCCACGGCGCCATCGAGATAACCTTCGGCCGCCAGCTGCGCATACGCATTGAGCACCGTCTGGCGCGACACGGCCAGCAGGCGGCAAAAATCGCGCGTGGGCGGCAGCTGCATGCCGGGACTCATGCGACCATCGAGGATGGCGGCCCTGATGGCCGCATACAGCTGGCGAAACAGCGGCTCGATGGCGCCGCGCTGCAGCGGCAAGGCGGCGATGATCTGGTTCAGGTGGGAAGCTGGCATGGTAGCGCTCTTGAATTGGTAGCTTCAAGATAGCACTTATTGGCTGTTTTAAATAGCCAAGACTGGCGCTAAGATGGCGCATCCCCTCTTACTCCCGTGGAGCACCCATGCATCAGTTTTTCGCCACCGTGGCCTGGCAGCGCGACGGCCAGGATTTCGCCGGCCAGCGCTACAGCCGTGGCCATACATGGCAATTCGACGGCGGCTTGCACGTGCCCGCCTCGTCGTCGCCCTTGTCCGTGCCGCTGCCCATGTCAGTGGCAGAAAATATCGACCCGGAAGAAGCGCTGGTGGCCGCCACGTCGAGCTGCCACATGCTGTTCTTCCTGTCGCTGGCAGCGCAGCGCGGCTACGTCATCGACGAGTACCGCGACGACGCCGTCGGCGAACTGGGGAAAAATGCTGCGGGCCGCCCGGCTATGACGCGCATCGTGCTGCGCCCGCGCATCGCCTTCGCGGGAACGCCGCCCTCGCCCGAGGCGCTGGCCGCCCTGCACCACGACGCGCACGAGCGCTGCTACATCGCCAATTCGCTCACGGCCGATGTGGTGGTGGCAGGAGCAGCCTAGATGTACACGCCTGCCACCTTCCGCGAAGAGCGCCTTGAGGTGCTGCATGGCCTGATCGACGCGCACCCGCTGGGCGCGCTGGTGCGCCATGGCGAGGATGGTTTATGCGCCGATCATCTGCCATTCGAGATTGCCCCACCCACGCCGGAAGCGCCATTCGGCATCCTGCGCGCCCACGTGGCGCGCGCCAATCCGCTGTGGCGCGGCGCTGGCGAAAACGATGCATGCATGGTGATTTTCCAGGGCCCGCACGCCTACATCACGCCCGCCTGGTATGCGGAAAAGCAGCGCAGCGGCAAGGAAGTACCGACCTTCAATTACGCGGTCGTGCACGCCCACGGCTCACTGCGCGCCATCCATGACGCGGCATGGCTGATGGACTTGCTGGAGCGGTTGACGGCGCGCCACGAGGCTAGCCAGGCGATGCCGTGGACAATCGCCGATGCACCGGCCGACTACATCGACAAGCTATTGAAAGCCATCGTCGGCATCGAAATCCCCCTCACGCGCCTGACGGGAAAATGGAAGCTGGGCCAGAACCGCAGCATGCAAGACCAGGCCAGCATGGCGCATGGCCTGGCGCTGGGCAATCAGCCCGGCGCGGCCCGGGCGCTGGGCGCGCTGATCGCCGCCAACGTCACGCCAGCCAGCTGACGGCCGCCGAAAACGTCAGGAACGACAGCGCCGTCGAGACCAGGATGATGCGGGCGATGCGCGCCGTGTTCGCCCCGGAACGCTCGGACAGCAGCGAGACATTGCTGGCGCTGGGCAGGCAAGCCACCAGCACCATGCAGATCAGCGCGAACGGATCGAGCGGCACGCCCAGTGCGATGGCCGCTCGGCCGATGCCCCACACCAGCAGCAGATGCAGATGCAACAGCAGCTTTTTCAGCGCCACCGGCACATAGTCGCGCATCGGCGCCGGGTCGCTGGTGCTCATTTGCGAACGGGCCAGCACGTCGCCGATGGTAAACCGGGCAACAGGAGAGGCGGCCGCCAGCAAGCCCACCGTCTGCGTCAGCGGTTTCGGCATGGCCAGCTCCAGCCACGACGACAGGGCGCCGAGCACAATCGCCCACGGCATCGGGTTGCCCGCCATGCCTTTCAAGGCATTCTGGCATCGAGCAGCTGCGCGATGGGCGTGGCGGTGCCGAAGCGGTACAGCATGCAGGGCAGCGCGAAGTACAGGACAAAACTGTTCAAGCCGCCGATGGCGACCAGCGGCTATAGCCTGCGCCGCACGGCCAGGTAGCCGCACAGCACCAGGGCGAAGAAAGGAAAGGTGATGGCGGGGATGGTCAGCATGGAGCGCCATTGTAGCGCGCTGCGCTGCGCCGCCGCAGGGCGATCGGGTAGGAGGCGGGGTTGCCCCCGCCGTCCTCCCACAACACCGGACGTACGGATCACGTATCCGGCGTTTCCTGACTACTGGGTTGCCCCAGCGAGCTTGGTTTCGTGCGTCGTGTCGCCTGTCGGTCTGCAAGCACCTCGGTTAC
>NZ_JBNYXM010000044.1:0-29038 GCF_051380665.1 Janthinobacterium lyxosi | reverse complement strand
ATGCCGGTCGGCTGCCCCGAAGGAAGCAGCTTGACCTCACCGACCTGCAGCGGCCCGCGCGAGCCATTGAACCCGCCAACATCGGTGGCCTGCCGCACTGCAGTCAGGTCGGCGACCTGGCTCTCAACGCTCACACTCCCCGCCGAACAAGTCACCAGAAAACGCTGCTCACCGGCATACGGCCCGATGGGCGTTCGCGCGACAGCGCCGACAGTCCACGATTGCAGCACGGCGTCCGCCGCGTCCAAGCGCCGCACGGTGCCTGCCGTGGTGGCGGCGCCCTTTACGGTCAGCGCATCGCCCTCCTGAAGAATGATGGTGGCTTGCTTGTTGGCGCTGATCGTTACCGGCGTCTGGCGCAGCGCTGCGGTACCCGTTCCGACCGAGGACAGCGTGGAGCCAGTTTGCATGTTGATTTTGCCGCCCATATCAGAACCCCATGGCCGCGGTGACGGTCGCGCCGAGGGAAATATCGGTCACCGTCGCGCGTACCGCCGCCCACGGGCCATCATGGAACAATGCGCCCGATGCGGAGTTGGTGCCGGCGAGCGTCAGCGTGCCCAGCGCCTCCCAGTGGCGCCCGGCGTTGCTGCCTTCGAATACAACGGTCGCACTGACCGCGCCGACGCCGGCGACGTCAGCCTCAAACGTCTTCTTGGCCCGAATCTGGGACGTTACGGCGCCAGTGGTTACGTTTTTTACGGCGTCCAAAAGGATGCGCGGCTCGACAATTGCATTCGCTGTCATAAGTACCTCTGGAAACTGGTTTATTTTCTGCCGACCGATTGATGTTATTTCGGTGCTTTGGGCTTTTTGGTGGTAGCTGGCTGTGCGGCGTCGGCGCTTGCATCAGCATCGGCATCGACGTCACCAGTATCCTGCTCGACAGCCATGCCAGCAGCGACGAATGCCTGCGCAAGATCGATCTGGCCAAGGGTGGTGCCCAGTGAGTACTCGGCGCCTTCGGTGTATTCCTGAATCCGAATGCCATCTTCGGAGCCCTGCTGCGTGCTGAGCATGGTGATGTTCATGGTGACCTTAAGATAACCGGGCCTGCCGAGACAGGCCCGTGGTTGAAGCCCCAGTTACACGGTCGGAGCGACGGTTGGATTGCCCAGGATCACTGTGGCGGCGCAATCGAGCGTCGGCGACGTGCCTGCTACAGTCTTCAGGATCGCGCGGACATAGCGCTTGTAGCCGATATAGCTCACGGTTGCATTGGCGCCAGCAGCGATGACGACCGGCTCGACGCCGCGCAGATCAGCATCGGAGACGGCGGTGAACGTGGTGTTATCGGCGCTTTCCTGCACCCCGAACGTGAATGTCGGCGTGGCGGTGCCGCCGATGGCGCCGCCGGTGAACGAGACGAGCACTGCGTTGAAGCCGGTCGTGTCGACGCCCAGGCCATTGCCCGCAGCGGTGCGGCTGATCGGAACCAGGGACTGGACAATTTTGATATTCGATTTGAGATCGCGCATGTCGATTTCCTTATTTGAGTTGGAAGTCCCGGCCGAAGCCGGGAATCGATACTTAGACCGAGATTTTCAGCTTCAGGCCGGCTTCCGCCTGGCGCACGCCGCCGCCGGTACGCTTGCGCGCGCGGAAGATGACCAGGCCATCGTCGGCGCCGGTCATGTAGTCCGGCTGGAACGAGATGCCGACGCGGTCGATGATCACGTACAGCTTTTTCCAGTCGGCGAAGGCGACCGGGAACGAGTTCGCGGCGATGTTCGGCATGTCCGACATTTCCACGTACGGCGCGCCAGCGATGGTGTTCGGCACATTGCCGGCGATGCCAGGCGACCACAGGTATTGATTGGTCGTGTCCTTAAGCTTGCGGATCTCGCCCAGCGTGGCGCGGTTCATGGCCCATACGCCGTTGCGGGCATAGGCGGTTTTCAGGCCGTGATAGACGTTCAGCAGGCCGTCGGCGGTGATTTTCGAGGCGTCGCCGCTGACGATCTGATTGATGAACGCGTTGACCAGGATGCCCTCGGCCTGGCTCGATCCACCGAGGCCGGAGACGTACTCCGAACCTTCGCGGACGGAGAACTGGTCGGTCGCGTCCTCGCGCAGCTCGGCGGCCAGGTCGTAATCGGAATCCTCCAACATTTGCTGGGAGACTTCCAGGCGCGCGAACATTTCCGGCGCGTGGATTTCCAGCATGCCGTACGTCGGATCGCCGGTGTTGGTGCGCTTCTGGGTTTCACCGATGCGGGACGCCGAGCCGTTGCCGGTTTTGCGCGGTGCCTTCCAGCTGCCGACGCCGATCGAGCGGACGGTCGCCAGCGAGCGCATCGGGGTCATCTCGATGATGTTCTTGATGATCTCCTTCTGCATCTCCGGCGGCGCCAGCAGGTAGCCGGCGCTGGCGTCGTCACCCTTGACCAGCGCAGCCTTGCGCTTGTTGATGACTTCCATGTCGGCCGGATCGCGGTCGCCAGCCTGGCGGCGCATCACGCGGTCGAAGGCGGCCAGATATTCCTGGGCGGCCTTGGCTTGCGGATCTGCTGCACCGCCGAGGCCGGAACGGTTGGCGATCGTTTCGATGCTGTCCAGCTGCTCTTGCATCGCCTTATTCTGCTTTTCGATCAGGGTGATCTGTTGGTTGCCGGCCTCGTATTTGTCGAGGGTGGCGGTGATCTTGTCCAGTTTGGCGTCGTGGGCCTCGTGGCGCTGCTTCAGGTTGGCGTCGTTGGTTTTCTTGAATTCCTCGAACGCGGTCATTACTTCTACTACTGGGTCTTTATCAGCCATGGTTGTTCCTTAAATGGTGGAGGTGAACTGAGCGATGCTTTTCGCGAGCCGACTTGCAATCTCGCTTTTTGCTGCATCCGCAGACTCGCCGCCAACATCGCGGAGGGGCTTGACTTGCGGGGTGAGCGGATCGTCGCGATCCAGCCCGCGCGCTGCCTGGGCGGCAATGCGCTTTGCTTGCGCGTTCGACAGTCCTTCTCCGTCTCGGAGAAAGATTTCGAACTCGCGAATTTCTGGGGCGTCAGTGGTTGCCAGCAGGGCTTTCGGCGCGTTCTTGAACGAACTGAACAGCGCGGAGCTGGCGGCCTTGACCTTCTTTTTGGCTGGCGTCATCGAGTCGGCGAAGCCGGCATCGACGGCCTCCTGGCCCGTGAACCAGGTTTCGGCGCCAACCCACGTTTCGAGGTCGGCGCGCTTGGCATCAGTACGGGCGGCGTAGATATCGATGATGCCGCCTTCGAGCTTGTCGAGGATTTCAGCTTCTTTCCGCAGCGCGTTGGCATCGCCATACAGGCCCGACCATGGCTTGTGGATCATGATCTGCGCGCCCTCAGAGATGCGGATCTCGTCGCCAGCCATCAGGATCACGCTGGCGATCGATGCGGCGATGCTGTCGACGTGCATGATGATCTTGGCGTTGTGGCGGGCCAGGGCGTTGTAGATGGCCAGGCCCTCGAAGACTAGGCCGCCACCGCTGTTAATGCGGACGTTGATCTCGTCGGCGTCGATCGCGGCGATCTCGCGGCTGATCGATTCGCCAGTGATGCCTTCGTCGTACCAGCCGTAGCCGATGTCGCCGTAGATCATGACCTCAGCGCCTTCGGTTGCGTCTGCATTGACGCGCACGCGCCCGGGCTTCAAAGCCATACGGTTTGCCCGGCCAGCGTGAGCGCTTTCCTCTGGCTCGTCTTGCGCCAGCTTCGACAGCACCGCGTCGATCAGGTCGCGAGCTTCGCGGATGCTCGATTCGTTTGCGGCGGACAGGACTCGGCCTGCGGCGCGCGGCTGCATAGTTTGTGTTGACATGGGGGTGTTACTCCTGTTTTGCGGCGAGAGCTGGTGGCGCTTTGGCTGGATCGCCGACGATGTTGGCGGGCACTCGCAGCTTGTCGCTGGTGGGGTCAGCGTCCGGGTTTCGGTCAAGCAGGGCGCGCCCCTCGTTCGTGGTCAGCAGACCGCCGTTGACGTAGCCGAGAATGATGTCCTTCGTGTCCTTGGCGGAGCCTCGCAGCAAGCCTTCCTCGGTGAAGTCCATGTAATAGCCCAGGGCAATCTCCTCTTCCGTCAAGAGGTTGATCATTGCCGACTGCTCGAATGCCTCCCACCGCGGTGCCAGGCAATCCTCGCGGTGCGCGCGGTTGAATTCCTCAGCGCTCGCGAAGGTTGCAGTTTTGTCTGCGAAGCCGACCTTGATCGGCAGGACACCGAAGAAGGAGCAAATTTGTTCGATCTGTTTATTCCGGGTTTCCGAAGTCTGGGCGTCGATGCTGGTCATCGACGTGTTGAGGAACTTTGCGGCGCGGTCGAGGATCATCGGCTTGCCGGCGTTTTGCATGCCGGCAAACTGCTTGTTGACCCAGCCGCTCAGGTCGTCGTACTGCTCCTTATTGAGCGTCCCTTCGACAGAATAGATGCCTGAGTTGCGAATGCCGTTCTTGTGCAGGTTTGCGACGGCCTCCTCGGTGGCCATCGCCAAACCGATTGCATCGCGAGCAAGGGAGATGACGTCGAGCCCTTGGAATCCGTCGAGCGTCGGCCCGCGCAAGTGCCAGATTTGATCCTGGGTGAACGTGCGGCTTGTTCCATCGAAGCCGATTGCGTCATAGTGCAAGCGCATGTCCGCATCTCGGCGCGTCACAACTTGCCCAGGCGCGAACGGGATAAGCTCCAGGTATTTCCCGGATGAGCTGCGGCTCTTGAACACGTACGCGTTGCCGCAAAGTTCCACGTGCCACGACAGCATCTGGCGGAATTCAAACGAAGTCTGCCAACTATTCGGCTTCAGCGAGAGCAGTTTGTAGAGCGAGTGCGATTTCGCCGGTGCGCGGCTTTTGCCGTCGGGACTTTCGCGCTTGAGCTTGAATGGAACCTGAGCCATCCCGTTGCCGATCACGCGCAGGCAGGCGAACACGGTAGCAACCTGGATCGCCGTGCGCATGGTGACCGCTTTACCGGATGCGGACGGCAGCCAGCTGCCAATCTCTTTCCAGAACGGCTCATCGAACACTTGGTTCCGGCGAGCTGTGGCGGGAATGAAAAAGGACATTATTCTACCGCCGGGGTTTTTGCTTTCGCCGCCAGGACGCCGAACGCGATGGACATGACTCCGCCGGCGATAAAGCCCGCAGCAGGATGCAGCAGCCCAGCACCGAACGCGACAGCAGCGCCGCCGGCAATGATCATCAGATCGGGGATCGCAGCAATAAACTTTTTCATCAGGATTCCCAGAATGATTTTCCGACAGCGGTCGGGTTGAGGCCCAGCAGCGTCACAGCATTGAATAAGGCGGCTAGGGGATCGATTTTTGCCGAGCCGCTGGTCTGCTTGGTGATCGTGACAGCATTGCCGACTGCGACCACCTTCGCGTTGCCGACACACCAGTTCATAAGGCGCTGGCCGCCGTGCCAGAGCTCACCACCGGCCAGCTTGCGCTCGGCGGTTTTGATCGCGCCATTCATTTTCCAGCCCTGCGGGATCCCGATCACCAGTTCTGCGGGAATCCCTTCCATCTCCAGCATGTCGAGGATCGTTCCCAGCCCGGCAGGATCGACGCCGATCTTGTCGAGCTTGCCCGACATCCAAACCTGCGCGGCGAAGGCGACCAGCTCGGTCACGTCGTCGCCGATCTTCTCGACCAGCGTCAGGTCGCCGTCATCCTTGAAATCATTCAAGCGGGCCGCCTCTGATTTGCGCAGCTCAAGCACTGAGGGGTGAGCCCAGGCGTGCGTCCAGGCGAACCATTGGCGCGTCGTCTTGCAGCGGCCCACGGCCGCGAAGCCCAGCAAGTCGTCCAGGCCGCCGCCGTCGATTCCGAGGTCGATCACCTCGCATCGCTCAATCAGTTCTTCCAACGACAGCGCCGGTAGCGCCTGGGCTTCCCAATGATTCGCGCCGGCCCAGCGGTTCGACCGCAGCATCAGCCCGATCTCGACGTTCAGGTGTTTTGCGAGGAAGCCGCGCACCGAGTGCTCGCCCTCCACTTCCGCCTTGCGCATCTCGCGTTCGAGGAAGTCGCGGTCGACCGAGTAGTTGATGTTCGGGTTGACCATGCCGAAGTTGGTCGGGTTTCGGTCCTGCCCCGACTTGATAATGTCGTCCGGGTACTCGTAGATGATCGGCACGAACTGCTTGTCGATGATCACGCCGTCACGGACGTCGCGCGCATACTGCAGCTTTTGCAAGAACACGCCAGCGGGTGGGTCATCGCTTTGCGTGGTGATGTAGATCACAAAGCCCTCTGGCCTCGAAGCCAGCCCACCAGTCGCCTCGCGCAGCATGTTTTCGGCGTTGGCCTGCTTGCCGAACAGCCAGAGCTCCTCGATCAGCGTGCCAACCGACTTCTTGCCGCTGACCGTGTTCGAATCGGCGGCCGACACTTTCAGCGTGCCGTTGTTCTGACGGCTGGTGATCGTCTTGACGTGCGTCTGAACCTGCATCAGGTCTTCCAGCGCCTCATCCTTGCGCACCATGTCGCGGGCCGGTGCGAAGCTGTTGTTCGCCACCTCCAGCGTCGGCGCCAGGATCGTGAACTCGGCCGACTCGCGCCAGTTGCGGATAAGCGCGGTCAACATGATCGCTGCGGCAACTGTCGATTTCGAATTCTTTTTCGGGACCAGCACAAACCATTCCGTTATCAGTCGGCGCCCCTCCGTCTCCGACCCCTCACGGGAGTCATAGGCGCCGAAGATGGATGCGGCCAGGTCGAAGACCCACTGCGCGCAGGCGTCACCGATCATCGGGGATCCTGGCGCATCGACGATGCGCAGCTCACGCAGCACGGCCAGCCCAGCCGCTGCTTCTTCCGGGAAGATTGGCGGCGGAATGATCGAGCGTCCAGACTTTAGGCGGTCAGCCCAATCGGGGCATGCTGTCGACCACTCTGGCGTCATCATTTATTGCTCACTACCAACTTTGGCGGAGCGGCTGGGGAGAATTTCCCTTTCGCCGCCGTCTTCGCGGCCGCCTGCTTCTCGCCCTTTTTCCCGCCCTCACCCAACTTCTGGTGCTCGAAGGGCATCAGCGCCTTGGCGCAATCGATGCGTTGACGCATGTCCAGTTCCGGCGCATTCATTGCGGCGCCCAAGAAGTCTTTTGGGTCAACGTAGTGCGCGCCGTTCAGCGGGTCTATGTCTTCATCACCCGATGACGGTGCCGGCAATTTCGTCGCTGCACCTGGTGCGGCGGCATGGGCTGATTTGCGACCCGCGATGTACGCAGCTACTGGCAACTCTTTAACAAGACGCGATCCTGCCGCTGATGCCGTAGCTGCGCTGTAGCCAGCCTCGATTGCAGCTTCCTTATTGGAGCGGCCGGCCAAAACGGCATCGGCGAACACCCGCTTTTTGCCTGTTAAAGCCATTAACATAGTCCTCAAGGGGAAATAAAATCTGCGAATGGGGTACATGCGGTCTAGAGCGGCAAAGGCTCCAGAGATTTACCCCGCCCCTCCCTATCGCTTCGGTGATGCGCCTGCGGCCTGACCGCGGCTTCATGGCGCCTCGACCGGGAGCCTGACCGCCTTACATACCCAATGCTTCTTCGCGCTGCTTGTCGCGGCTATGGTGTGGGGCGCATAAACTTTGCCAGTTGGCCGAATCCCAAAACACCTTCATGTCGCCTCGATGCGCGATTACGTGATCGACCACTGTGGCCATCGGCAGGCCTATGCCCTTGCCCATACACGCCAGCCCAACCGCTGTAGCGTCATCTGATAGCGGAATGCCCGCATCACGCAGGCAGTACACACAGAACGGATGCTTGACCAGGTAAGCGGCGCGGGCTTGTTGCCACTTGTAGCCATAGCCTCGTGCCGTGCTGCTGGTCTTGTCGGAGCGCCATGCACCAGGTGTCATCGTGGCGATACGTGCGGGTGCAGCGGTGATGCGAGGCTTGAGGTTGTGCAGATTAGCCATCAAACGGCAGTAACACCAGCGCCGGCAGCATGAGCGCGACGATGGCGCCACCGAGCACAGCGCCCATCAGGGCGATGCCCACGATCATGCGACCGATATCGAAGTTGAACATTTAGCGCACCACTTCCGCATAGACCGTGCCGAATGGCTGGAATTGCAATGCAAACTTGTTATCATCTGCGTGCTGCTTGTATTCGATAGGCAGAAGCTCCCCGGTGCCGTTGGTGTCGAAGACGCGTACGATCTTGCCGTTTGCTTGGTACTCGAACGCGCCTGGATTCACTAAGGTTGCTGGGGTAATGATGTTCATGATTTGCGTACCTCAAATAAGAAAGCCGCCAGCGCAGTGATGCGGCCGGCGGCGAAACCCGGCATGCCGGGCAAGGATATCTGGAGCGGGCGGTGGCTTTTTACGCCGCCATATGACTCGACCGGCTCTGTAGAGCGCGGCGACATACGGAAGAGTGTAATATTCAATCCATAATTAACTTTTTGACAGCACACCCAATGAGACCGATGGGCAAAACTGCGTGCAGGCGCTTTAGAATTTATGTTGCTGCAACCGACAGTCAGCTACGGGATCTCTTGCTGTTAATCGGCACTCAAGCTGTTGTGTTGTGCGAACAACTCGATGTCACCACGGACAAAGGCGACGGTCGTACTATTGCACCGTTCAGGAAAATTACTTTTGCGACCCCGTCATATCTTTTTATCACGACCTATCAGATCACGGACTGGCTGATGTCGTTAAGCTTATTCGGTGGCCACATTGCAATGGAAGATTTCTTGCAATAGAAAAACCTGCGCAAGCAAGGAGGAAGCCTTTCAATTCATCTGGAGCTGGCGGCGGGAATCGCACCCGCGTGGAAAGCTTGGAAGGCTTCAGCTCTGCCATTGAGCTACGCCCGCGAAATCTGGTTGCCGGTTACAGCGTCCGGCGCCGAATAGCCGCGGTTACAACGCGCGTCGGCTGGGTAGTGCTTATCCTGCTCGTGATGTATGGCTGATTGATGCGCTAAGGCCTCGCCAGTGCCAAACTACCCGCTGCGCCGATGGCCAAATGCGCGGTAAGTCGCCTTCACATTTGCGCCGTTCGGCGCCAGGGTTGGATTCTTCACTACTTCATGGTGCGCCTCCTTTTCAGGCCTGCGGCGGCGTGATCACGCTCGCATCCGGCCGTGCAAATTCTGGGCAATACTAATCAGCATCGACGTCGAGCATGCGCTGGAACTGGCGCACGACATCAATGTCGAGCTGGTCGATCAGATCCTGATGCGTGGGAGGATCGGGCGGCACCACATCTGCGATGATGGCAGTCATTTCCTGCGGCGTGCGGCGCCGGCGAAGGCGAAGAAGGAATTCGGCTGTTGCCATGGTCGCCTGCAAAGTGAGCGCGCAATGCAAAAAAGCCCGCGACCGAATGGTGGCAGGCTCTATATTTACCCCGGACTATCTGACTGGTGGTAAATTTAGACTCAAAAATCAAATCTAATGACGCATCCTAATTGAAAAATCGCCGCGTGGCAATATGATTTCGCATTTTTGGCGTTAAAATTTCCTCCGCCTCGGCGACCGCATCAAGCAGCGAATGATTTGGGAATATCCACACGGTGGCGATACCCTGGCTTTTGCGCATAGCCCACCAATTCACGCGAGGCAGGTCATTAATCATCAACTCCGCCGCCTCGCCGGCCTTCATGAAGTCTTTGCTGTCCTGTGGGTGAATATCGCCGCCGGAGTGCGGCTCATCGCGCAACGCAATCCACCGCGCCCAAATGTCTATCACCATGGTGTATGGCGTCTTCCGCTCAGGGGCTTCGACCATCATGGAAATTTCATTCATCGCGGCCATAATACCCTCTTTCGTTTTAAGCTTCGACCATGCTACCACACATAGCCTAAAAATTGCCTTGCGGACATCGGCTATTTTTTTCATGATTTGCACAGATGTAGCGCCTGAAATTCAGTGAACCCGGACGCCATCAGCGCATCGAACTTAATGCGCGTGAGCTTCGCCAGCGCACGCTGGAGCTCGACCTCCGCTACCATGTTTTCGTTAATTTCTCGGATCAACTGGGCCCGCTTCACACGGCTTGCGTCTTCGTCCTTGCTCATGCCATCACCCGCGCAGCGTGCTGCGACGCCTTGTGCATCGCCGCGATTTCACGTTGCGGAAGAGCGTACAGGTAAGACGCAAGCGCCGCCCGGATCACCTTGTACTCGCCTGTTGTCAGGTCAAGCTCCTTGGTCGGCCTGGCTGCCGATTTTTCCAGCGCGGCATATGCGGCCACACCCTGGTCGTAGAACTTGCGGGCGCCGATCTGACTTGCTATCGCCACCGCGATAATCAGGTGCAGCGTCAGGAATTGATGGCAGCCGACCGAGCCTCGCCCGCGCTTGGCGCCGTCCAGGTGGGCGAGTAACGGCAGCGCGATGGTGTCGGCGTCGGCCTGGCCGACCTTTTGCTTCATGGCGATTAGATCGAGTGGCGAGAATGATGGGCGCGCGCTCATGCCGGACCGCCGATCTCGATGCGCACCGCGCCCGGCTTGACGCCGTACTCGCGCCGCAGCGTGACCGGGTCGAACCGGGTATCGTTGACGCCCAGCGCATCGGCGACGCCGTCCAGCGACGGTTTCAGCGCCGCCAGCAGGTTGTCGCGGTCGCGCGCACGGCGGTCGGGCTGGATGAACGTGATGGTCAGGGCGATGGCGCCGGCGTTGACCGCCTGGCCCTGCATCGCGCCCCTCGTCAGCAGTGCGGCACCGTCGCGCGCCTGCTTGCGCAGCGCCGACGTGGCGCCCCAGTGCAGCCCCTTGCTGCGGTTCGGGTTGAGCTTGGCGCTCGGCCAGGGCAAGGTGACGGCGATCACTGACCATCCTCCAGCTTGGCGATCACGGCAAGCGTCAGCGCCATGCGCGTGGCCGCATCGCGTTTGCTTGCGATGTCGTCAACCGCCACCCTCACTGCGCAATTCGGCCCGGCGCCCCAGCGACCGTGCACGCTACCCCAGTTGTGCAACACGTCGACCTGGTGCTGGGTGGCTAGCGGCCCGATCACCGCCCAGTCGCCGGCCCAGTCCGGCACCATCGCTTGGCCACGGCTTTCGGCCGCGCCGGCCGGCGGCGTGCCGATCAGGGCGCCGGCCACTTCGATCAGGTTGGACCAGCCCAGCAGCTCCGCCAGGCGTTTGTTTGCTGCAATTTTGTTTTCTTGATTTTTCATTTAAAGCCTTTTAAGCCGTTTTTTCTGATGGGTGCATGGCATGTAGCCAAGCGCCCGCGTTCGTTTACTGGCGCCCTGCCTGGTCAATCCGCAGCGCCATCCGCAGTTCTTTCAAACGTGCGATTTCCGCTTTCAGGCGCGGTCGAAGCTCATCGCGCTCCTCTTTCGTCAGCGATTCGGCATGGGCGGCCTGCGCGTGCCGTGGCGACATGGCCAGGCGGCGCAGTTGGCAGCACTTCCGGTCGGCGTGAGTTCGGCCGGCGTTGGTGGCGCACCATTCGCAAGTCATGCTGCGCGCCCATGATCAAGTCTGCGCCTCAAGACCTCGATGTATTCCGGCATCATGTCGCCGAACGAAATCGGACCACGATGAACTTCTTCTCGGCGCACCGGGAATGTCTCTGGTGTCGACATATGCTCAAAAAGTGTCGCGTCGACAAAAAACTGATCGCGACTGCGCTGGCTGCGTCCGCCAAAATAGCGCTCCCTGATCGCCGCCAGAACACCTTCGGATGTGCTCATGAAATACCGCCGGACATCGTCCAGTGAGACGCCATCATCACCATCACCCTCATCGCCATTTATATCCACTTCACGCATGCACTCATGCCCTTCTAAGCGGAAGATCATCCAGCCAGCATCTGCCAGATGCGAATCCCGCACCCGATCCTTTTCGCTGTCATGCCATGCTTTGCCATCACATTCGATGCCGATTTTCAGAAACGGATTGGCGAAGTCGAGAAAATAATTCAGCGCCGGGACCTGCGGGTAAAACGGCAAACCCAAGCCGCGAATATCACCCCACACGTTGCTTTCGATGGGAGAGAATTCCCATTCGTGAAAATATGGATCGTGAGCCATCCGTCCGGTGGATGCGTATTCCGCCATCCACTCTGGAATAATCCATGCGTACGCATCGCGGATAGCGAGGAATTTATTGAAGTCGCTCATTGCCACTACCCCCCCATGTAGCGCCGGACACGATCGCTCGTGTCGCGCTTCCACTGCTCGTCAGCAAGTACCTGCTGTTGGTGGGCATCAAGGCGAGCCTGCTCCTTCCGCCCTGCGCTGGCAGCCAGCATCCGCTTGATCTCGGTCAGCTGGGCGCGCGCCTTGTCGTCGGCTGGCGCGACTTCGACCGGCGCGGGCAGTAGTGCCTGAACCATGGGCGCAGGCAGTAGGCCAGCCGTTGCCGCGCGCCCCAGTACCGCCGCACGCTTGGCCTGATCCCACCCCATCGATGCCGACCAGGTGGCCGGACGCCGCTCTGCCCGCGCCTGCGCCACGATTCGGATGTAGGCCTCCTTGAACGCCATCCGCGCGCCCACCTCATCGCCCAGCGCCAAGATCGGGCCAGCCAAGGCGAATGCTTCGGCGCATTCAGCAGTCCAGACCACAGTGTCCGATTCGTCGCGACTGGTCAGCGCGATGGCCCAGGCCTCTTCGGCGCCGGGCCGGCCATCGTTCAGGGCGGATGCCTCGATCTGCTCGATGATGTCGGCCGGCTTCGGGGTGAATCGTCCGCGCACTTTGTCGACGCAGTGCGCGCCAAGCGCTGCCCGGACAGTTGCCAGCGAGTAAGGCGCCATGGCGGCGAAAAACATGCTCTTGGCACCGCCGCTGATGGCCTTGTTCGCGCCGACGCCGATCAGGTCATAGGCATCGTCCAGCAGTTGGGCGAAGTCGTCGTAGTCATTCGCGTGCATCGATAATCCTTTCGCTGTTGTCGTTGGCCAGAATGCCCAGCCGTCGTTTTGCCTCGTCGTTGGCTGCGCGCTGGGTGGCGACCAGGTCAAACGGATGACCTGGCGATGCACGCGGCGCCGGTTGCAACTTCTCGTTGCGCACCCAGTTGCGCCAAGTTGCCGACCAGTCAACCTTGCGGCCCTTCGCGCCAGGCAGGGCGATCCAGTAATCAAAAAACGTACTCGCGACGACCGACGGCCGAAGGTCTGGCCGCTCGGTCTTGCAAAAAGCGATATCGGCGTCGTCCGGTCGCCAGTCGGCGGGCAAGCGCGAAGCGCGTGCGGCCTCTGCTTTTGACTTTGGTTCTTTCTTCTCTTTATCTTCTCTAGTCTTATCTTCTCTAGCGTTCGGTTGCGTTTGGCTGCGTTCGGTTGCGTTCGATGTAGCCTCTGTGAGTTCATTTTTCAGGGATTCAACCTCTTTTTTTAGCCTTTCCGTCTCTCGATGTTGCTTCCCGCGTTCCGCAGAGCCGTCTTCGCGTATCGGCTGGCGTTTTTCCCATCCCGTCAGGTGATCGCCGTCCAAAACGCGGCCCTGCATCGCATCGCGAATCGCCGTGACCTGCAAGGCATCCAAGTCGAGCGCAGTAGCTATGTCCTCGTCTTTGAAGCCCTGCGTTCGCCCGCGTTCGGTTGCGTTCGATGCCAGCGTCATCATGTGCAGATAGGTCGCAATCACATCGCCTATTTTTTGTCCGGAAGCGCGCGCGATAGTGCGCCACTTAGGATCGTTGGGCATATCAGCCCAGAGTCTTACCCACGGTATGGCCATCAGAAGGGTATCTCCGGTGCGTTTGCCGGCCACTCAATCGGATCGGCGCATTGTTCAAAAAAATAGGCAACCTTCTGGCTTTTTATCCACTCAAGCGATGCCTGATCCACCTCATCGCAATCCTCCTCAAGCCCATACGTATTGAGTAAGTCGTCTATGCCATCTGCGAATCCCCGAATAACATCGAGCAGCCGACGAGGGTCAACGCGGAAAAACTCTCTCGCCGCATTAACTCTGTACCGAATGAGACGCTGGTGAATTTCAGCCTCGACCTCGCGCGGAGATGCAACCCCGAAACATGCAACCATTTCGAATGGTGTTGGGCATGCTGTGGCGCTCGATAGTTGCTCCATGCGCGCCTTCGGATGATTTAGGGTGAAGCCGATTTTGTAGATGCTCGGCATAGACTCGTTCGCCAATACATAGACGAAGCCATATTCATTAGCCATGGGCTACCTCCTGCACGCGTGCAGCGCCGAACAGCGCCGACACCATCGGATCGCGCGCAGGCTTGAGCTTGCGCGCCCTGCTGCGGGCCTTGTGGCGGTCGTACAGGTCGGCATCGTCCCGGATGCGCAAGATATGATTTGCTTGGCGTTGCGTGCCCGTAAGTCGCGCTGGACGCGGCGCATCACGACCTGCGCCCAGCTTGTAGACCGCAAGCCTGGTTTCGCGCCCGGCCGTCTGCACGGTCCAGCGCGCGATGTGCACCGTGCCATCGGCATGCAGGTGCGCCACGTAGCGGCGCGTTTGCTCATATTCGAGAAATACCCGGGCGGCCAAGTCGCGGATAGTCAGCGCCTGATCGCGCAGGGCTGCGGTGATGGCCGCGGTGCGGCGCACGGTCATTGGATGTGTCGGCGTCATGGCTGGGCCTCGGCGGCATTGGCGGGCTTCATAAATACGAGCCAGTGCGTCATGCCGCTACGACCCGACACTTGCCCGAATAGCGGCTGGTGCGGCGTGAGCGCCAAAACTCCTTTCAGCTTCACTTGAGTTTCGCTCCACTTGAACGCCAGAACGCCATGCGGCTCCAGCACGCGGAAGCATTCAGCGAAGCCGGCGGCCAAGTCGGCGCGCCAGTCAGCCGACAGTTTCCCGTATTTCGCCGCCAGCCAGCTTTTTGGGCCGGCGCGCTCAAGGTGTGGCGGGTCGAATGCCACCAACTTGAACACGTTGTCATCAAACGGCATGGCGCGGAAGTCCATCAGCGTATCAGGCTCAATGCGCAGCGTGCGCGTGCCGTCTTCGTGGTGCGTGCGGTCGGTCACCACCAGCGTTTCGCTGCGCTGGTCGCCGAACAGCGCGCGAGGATCCGCTTTGTCGAACCACATCATGCGGCTTCCGCAGCATGCATCAAGAATTGGCCTTCCGATGGGATTTGCATTTTCAACCCCTGATTCGCTCTTAAATGCACTCATATATTCTTCAATTCCTCTAAATTAATTCAATCTGCCCGGCGCCATCGGCGACCGCGATATAGATAAATCCAGCTTCGCAGTGCGGAAGGCCGCGCACCTCGGCGCGCGCAAGCGCCACGTCGCAGACAGCGTTGCTCTGGTCGGCGAACAGGCAGCGCGTGCATTTCTTGCCAGGCCGCGCGGTGAACGTCAGCGCATTGGGATCGATTGCCGGGCCTGTCTGCCCATAAATAATGCTTGTCATGGCGGCTTGGCGCTATTTAAGCGGCCCGAACTCGGCAGCCTTGGCCGGGTCGTATTCCACCCAGGTCATAACTGGCGCCCCCCCCTTAATGATCGACCCGCCGTGCTTGTCAAATTTTTCGCCGCGCGCCATCACGATGCAGTCGCGCACTTCGGACCGCGCTGAATTGATCCAGTCGTTTGCGAACTGTGGCGCGTCGAACTTTGGCGAGATCTGCGTGCGGCGCTCGGTTTCGGCGAACATCGTGGCGGCCAGTGCGTCGCGCCTAGCGGCCCATTCTTGGATGGAGATGTTGCGACGCACGCGCTTACCCAGGAATAGACCTTCGCCATCAACCATTTCGAACGTCTCCTGCTTTTTCTCTGCCGATTTTTTGCAGAGGGATTTACTGATGCCAAAAACACAAAATGCGGTCATGATGAGTTTCCTATTGATCGTTGAATTTGTCGGTGGGCGCGGCAGCAGGCAATAGCAACTGCGCGACTTTTTCGAGTAGTTCAATTTCGCTGATGCCGTAGTGCGCCGTGAACTGCTGGCGCCCCATGTCGTGCACGCCACCAGGCTGGCCTCGATGGTGCTGCGGGCAAAGCGGAATCGTGTTCAGGTGTCCGGAGCGGCCCCAGCCGTGCCGCGCGCGGACGTGATGCACCTCGGCGGCCGTGTGGCCATAGTTCAGGTGCGCGCACAGGCAGCAGCCAAGCGCAGCGACACGAGCCATGTGGGCACGCTCGGCGTTGGTGGCACGACTACGCTGCGCCGGCTTTGCTTTTGCCTTCTTGGCTGGCGCCGTGCGCTGATGTGAATACAGAGACAACATGCCTGTGCTTGGCATGGGCGAGGTGCGCTTGAATGGTGTGTGCGCCAGGGGCTTGCCGGGCTTAATTTGACTGCGGCGCATCATCGTCAATCCTCCATCGCGCGCTTGATGCCAGCGGCATCGAGGCCAGCGGCCTTGCAGCCCAGGCGCGTAGCGTGGAAGTAGGTCATGTCACCGGCCACGCGACCAGCCGTGGCCAGGCCCGCAGCTACCAGGCGCTGCATGGCCTCGTGCTGCTGGCCGCTGCCGGCGGCAAAGTAATTGCGCAAGCCCCAGTAATACTTCGGCTTGCCCTTCACGGCGCCCAGCATGTGCCGCAGCTTGGCGAAGTCGCCAGGCATGATCGCGTCGCGCACGGCCGCCAGCGCGCATGCTGCACATTTTCCGTGCTGAGCCAGTTGCTTGGCGGTACTGGCCTTGCCGCAGGCGCAGACCTTGCGGATCAGCGAATAGGCGGGCGCGGTTTGGTTCGCCAAGTGGTGGCGGGTAATTTGGGCGGGGTTGGTGATCATGTTACGATGTCCTTTTAATAATTCGAGGTCGAAATGATTGATAGCATCCCGCATCGATCTTTTGTAATCCTGTCCGATGTTCACGAAGTCAAAATTGACGGCAAGCCGATGTTTTTGAGCGTCGTAGGCGTGCAGCCGAACTTCGGTGGCGCGATTATTCGTATTCCCAACGCGCTTCCTTCGCCAACTCGTAAAGAGGCCCTCACTTGCGGCCAAGAAGCGGGCAAGCGCTGGGTAAATCGATGGTTGGGCCCGGAGGCCTGATAGATTCATGCCGCTCTCGCAATCTCGCGCTCATGGGCGAAGTTGTCGATAATCAACTCTGTGCCCAGATCGAGGGACATGGTGAAAACGCCACGCTTCATAGACGCACCTCCGCAGCCGGCCCGAACAGTGCCGCCACAAGCGGATCGCGCGTCGCCGGGTAGCGGTTGATGCGGATGGCGTAGTGGGTATCGTCGGCCATGATATGGAAGTGGCGTCCCGGCACCGCAGGCAACGCGCGCGCTGGCAGCGCCGGAATGCGCGGCTGGTACTTGTGTTGCTCGATCTGCCTCAGGAACTCGCTCACAAGCAGCGGGTCGCTCGCCAGGCCGTAGCAGGCCTTGCCCGCGTACGTCGCAGTGGCGTCGACGTGGCGCGCCAGCAACATCACGCCAGCGGCGCGCAGGTCAGCGATGTACTTGCGACCGCCGGATGGCGACATTTTCAGATGCTCGCAGATATCGTCGATCTGCATTTCGCGTGTGGCGAGTTCCGCGATCAGGCTTTTGAGGTTGGCGGTGCGCTGCTCGGTCATGCTGGTGCAGCGCGTGCGCATGGATGAGGTGGTCATGGTTGCACCGCCTTGCGGCAGGCATTGTCCAAGCGCCCCTTGATCTTGCTCGCGGCGCGCTTCGCGGCCTGGTATGCAGCGTATTCGGTAGCAGTTTCCGCCTTCAGCTCATCCCAGCCTGGCCCGCCCGGGTGAATTCGACCCTCGCCACTTTCGTATGCCTTGATGGCTTGGTGGTAAATCGACTTTGCGGCGCCGGTTGCGATCGATGCGCAGTGATGTGCCAGCGTCAATTCGCCTATGTTCGCCAATACGATCAGACGCGCGACACTCGGCTCTGCCGCTGCTTTATTTGCTTGAGCATTCACGATTCAGCGCCCCCGACTTTTGCATACTTGCGAACCAGGAAGACCTGGCCGGCGCCGGTTACCATGGCGGTGAACGTCGGATGCTCGACGCCCTTGCTATCCTTGTACGGATTTCCTTCGATGACGGTGAAATAGCCCTTGTCGATGTATTTCTGATACGGCATGCGGCTACCCTCGATCAGGATATGATCCTCGCGCAGGCGCTTGAACAGCTTGGTGCGGCCGATGCCGATCATCTTGCCGACCTTGTCGATGTGGCACACGCCATCGATGGCGCGGATTGTCTCGGCAAACAAAACCTTTGGCGCATCACTGGTGATCTTGGCTGCTTGCTCTTCGATGATCTCGGCCTGCTCGGCGGCCAGGCGCAGCGCGGCGCTGAAAGTTGCAGGCGTCTTGATGGCTGGCACCGCGATAACCGCTTCCAATTCCATCCAGCGATCTACGATGCGGCCAGTGAACTCCGGCGACAGGCGCGCAACCAGGACGAGGGAATCGCGCTTGGTCAGCTGGTGCATTGGATACTCGCGGCCGCCAACTGTGGCGCGGTACTGGCATTCCACAGATTGTGTTATGCCCTGCGCAGCCAAGTCGCGGGCCGTGCGCAGCACCTGGTCGTGACGTTTGCTGGTCAACGCTGCAATTTCGACGCTAGTCATCAGCAAACCGCCTGGTGGTATAATCATTTCCATCGTGTTTCCTCACGTAAAGTTTTACAGAAGCCCACCTGCGAAGTGGGCTTTTTTCATTTCTGGCCCAGCAGTTCCTGCAGCATTGCTTCGTAGTGCTGGTGCGTCCGCACGTGGCCGGGGTCGACCGGCATTTCACGCTCGACGTGCTCTTGATGCTGGGCGCCCTGCTCGGCCTGCGTCGGCACGCCACCTTCCGGCTGCATCGTCGCCCAGGTCAAGCTGCCACCTCGTCGCGCGCGATGCGCTTGAGTTCGCCAATTGCCATGTCGGACACTTCGTGCATGCGGATCAGCAACGAAGCGCCGATAGGCAGGCGGCCGTGGCGGATCTTCGATACAACTGGCGGCGCCACTTCGAGCGCGCGCGACAGGGCGGCGTCATTCTTCAAGTGCAATTTCGCCATCACGGCGTCGAGCAACTTGATGTTGCCAGCGTGGTTGCTGAGCGTGCTGTATGGCGATGTGGCTGGTGTTTGCGTCATGTCATGTTCCTAATTGATGGTGAATAAAGTGGCCGAGTCCGGCCGTGTGATGCTGTAGCTGTCGGGCGCACGCTCGTCATGGCGGTGCGCGAGCCTTTTCAATCGCCTCACTCAAATCGTTACCGGCTTCCCAGTGTGCGTCGTCAAGCCGCTTCTTTTCGCGCGGCGAAATACTCTTCGCTGCGCAGGCTTTCGCCTTTCTTGTTTCATCCCATCGCCGCGCCCGCTGGATGATTTTTTGTTCATCTGCGGTCGCGGTCATGGGTCACTTCCGTTCTGCGGCTGCATCAGCCCTCCTGCGTTTTCCGGTTTAGCCGACCCACCTGGCCGGCGTCGAGCGCGCCACGCGGAACCCTTTAAAACAACGCCGATCGGTGCGGCGATACGCCGTGATTAATCTGCGGACCCGGGAAGTGGGTCTTGCGCGGGCCCTTGACGGGCCTTTGAATAATCACGATGGGCCGGATATCCTTTGCCTTGTCGATGCCCTGCCACGGAATAGCCAAGTCGCGCAGCACTTTGCTTTGCGGGATATCAGCGGCGAGGCACTTGGCGGCAAACGAAACGTATTCATCGGCGTTGAAGCGGGTTTTCACTACGATGTCGCGGGTAGTTTTCATAATTTTTCCTATTGGTCGGGTTACAGGACTTCGGTGGTGCGGGTGCTACAACAAAATGGGCGGGAAATTCCCTCGTGCTACATTGCTATCTCCACAACAACAATTTGAAGGAATTCCCCATGGAGTATCAAAAAATGATCTTGGCGGCCAAAGTTCTAGAGCTTGCGGAAAAAATTGCAAACTCGGAGAGGCAACAATTTGTCCTCTTGATCGAGGACGACCTTGAGTCGAGAGACGCGCGACTGAAGAACTGGGATGCGGAAAATCCAATTTCTTCATTTGTTCCGCGCGCCCACAAGAACATCAGGAATGCAGCGCTGCAGATCGACGAAATTCAAAGTCTTTCAACGTAGCCTCGAAAAAGCGCTGCATTTCTTTCTGGCATGCATTAATTTCAGTCATCATGCTTAGAACTTTTTGCGGCAACTCTACGTCGAGACTTACGGCTGGACTCTCGATGCGGCGCGGCGAAAAAATGTCGACACCACGATCTTGCCGCGCCATTGCGTCATCCTGGTGCTGGCAAAGCGCGGTCAGCAGCTCGGTGTGCTTGCGCAGTTCGACCAGGATCAACGTCGGCGTGTCGGTGGCAGCCAGGACATCGATTGCGAATTTCACGGCCGATTCGAAGGCGCGGAACATTGCGATTTGCTCCGTCAGCTTGGCGATGTTGGTGCGCGCTTCCTTGCACTCGGCGAGCAGGCGGTCGCGCTCGGCAGCGATCTCGCGGTATGTCATGCCATCGGATTTGATGAGCGGCGCGCCTACATCGCGCAGATTCGCCATTGCCAGCGCATCAGGCATGGAGCGCACGGCGTCGGCGACTGCGTTGTGCAACACCAGCAGCGCCGGGCCGTCGGCGGCTGGCGCGAAATTGATCGCTGCGGACGCCAATTTGGTCAGTGCAGCGTGGATTATGGATTTGTTGCTCATGTGGACTCCTTTGTGCTTGCAGGTATGCCGACAACGCAATGCTCCGGCACCGTGTCGAAGATGTTGGCTGGGGATGGGGGCTGGCGGCCGGCGTGACCGGGGTTGGGGGCGGAGTCGGTGGCGCGACGGGCTTGTCGGCGCTTTTGCTCCCCGAATGTTGGAGGCAGCAACTCAAAGCGCGTAACGGCGCCACCGACGGCAGCTTCAACGCTTGCGCATCGCTCCGTAGGGGGGTGGCCCTTCTTGATCCACTTATAGACAGCCTGAAAGCTGACACCGCAGGCGTCAGCTAAAGGGATTGCGCCGCCAGCTATCTGCACTGCGCGCTCAATTGGGGTGGGTTTTTTGGCATCCATACTCAATTAAACCACAGGTTGAAATTTAATTCAACCCTAGGTTGGTTGATCTTCAACCATATTCAACCGATGATTGAAAAATGAATGCACTAGGACAAACAATAAAATCAAGGCTCTCCGCGCTGAGAAAAACCCAGGGGTGGCTTGCCGAGCGGGCGAACGTTTCCCACAACGCGGTCTCGAAATGGATTAAGACGGGGAAAATTTCGCGTGAAAATGCAGTGCTGGTCGCTCAGGCCTTATCTTGCAGTGTTGATGAGCTACTTCTTGGTGAGGGCGATGATTTAATTCCGACGGTGAACGCTGCTGGGCAATCGCGCTCACTCCCGGCACATGAGAAAGGATTCGACCAGAATGCCAAGCCAGTCCCGCTGGGAACGCGGGCGATCCCGGTGATTTCTGCCATCCAGGCTGGCGCAATGAAAGAAATCACCATGCCCTACTCCCCGGGAGACGGCTACACCACGATCTACGTGGATGATAGCTATTCTCAATGGGCGTTCGGACTTGAGATCGAGGGGGACTCAATGATGCCCGACTACAAACCAGGCGACGTGGTAATCATCGAACCGGAATGGGAGCCACGGCCAGGAGATTGTGTTGCTGCCAAAAATGGCAAACAGGAAGCGACTTTCAAGAAATATCGGCTCCGTGGCTCCAATCCGGATGGCAACGATATTTTTGAGCTGCTCCCTATCAACGATAATTATCCGACCGTGCGCAGCGATGAGACGCCTTTAACTATTATCGGTGTTATGGCAGAGCTTCGCAGGAAGACCCGCAGGCGCTAAACTCCACTCGAAAGGACTCTCATGAGAAATACCAAAGCATCGTTGATAGGGATAATCCTTGGAGGCTGCGCGATAATGTGCTCAGCATATGGTCAGCCCACCAAAACTTTGAAGTTTTCCACTAGGGGATTTGATTGCGACCAAATGGAATTTTCGGAGATAAACTCCATGAAGAAGACTCAACTGGAGTCACTCTATTGCAGCCAGAAGGAAGGAATGGATTTTGTAACCGAATCGACAAAAGCTGCGACCGAAGGCGCGGACCCTAGATTAAGGATTGCGCTTACGCAACGTATGATAGATAAGCGGAACGAATGCACATCTGCAATGGCGAAGGCGTCGGATATTTATACGCGCAAATTCGGAGGGTGGCCCGATTGCTCAAAAATGCCCAAACCGCCCTCGCCGGCACCGTTGAAGAACTCGCCTAATGAGCCGCTGCCAACTGGAGCTTAGGCGCCTCGCAATCGCATCGCCGATCCCAAGCTTATGGTGCGCGAACTGCTGGAAAGTGACAATTCGCTAGATTTCCTGTTGTCAATATTTCATATAATGCTGCATGCTAATGCCTTTATTCGCAGTCAAAATAGATAAGAAAATTCAATGAAAAAATCAATCTTAACGATTTCACTACTTGCTTCGACCTCATTTGCCTTTGCTCAAACCGATTGCACGACAATAAGACAAGACAAGCAGCGTCTAACCTGCTTTGATAAGGCGTCAAAAAATACCGCAAAGGTGGATGTTGTAGTAGAAAAGGCGCCAGAAACGCCGGAACCACCTGCGAAACTCAAACCTGGAAAAAATGAAGTATTTAAGGCGAAGTCATGGCACGTCATTCAAGACATGGATGCAATGACGGATAAAAAATCTTGTACTGCGATATATAAAAATGCTTGGACGATTCAAGGAACCGAAGATAATTTTTACGTCTCGTATCGAGGTCGAGGCGGAGTCAAGGCTTACACTTTACGAGTCGATGATTCCCCTCCAGACTCACTGCAGTTGGCAACAAGTACAGAGAAAGATTTGAGTGCAATTATTCTTCAACCGAGTTTTCAACGCATCTATTCTGGGGCCAGAGTTCGATTGCAGGTACATACCATCCTAAACTCTATTTTGGTGGAAGATATAGATTTGAGCGGATTCAAAGAGGCTGTAGATTACATTCGGGCAAATTGTAAAGCGTAGAGCATTAAACGCCTACCCACCGCGCGCAGGTATTTTTCCGTCTAGCACCAGCCACGCATCATGCGAGACACCGGTCTGGCGCTGACGCCGTACATTGCCTCACCTGATTACGGCATCAAGCTCACGAACTAGGTTCCCACCACAAAGACAGGCTCATGGAATCGCTTGCGGCGGCGGGTGTGCGGCTGGTGTGCCAAGCTCGCGATAAGTGAATTCACGTAAATTGAAAGAGTGATATGTCCGAACGGATCGAAAAAGTCGCGCAGAAGTTGAAGTTTGACGATGTCGCCGCCTACCTAAGTGCGGTGGGTATCACGCCAAAGTGCACCTCTTGCGAGCGAGAAACTCCTTCTATTCTTACCGTAGAGGACGGCACTCATGTCCGAATATTTGGCGTGCAAGAAATTGCGCAAGAGGCCATGCCAGCGCTTCGTCTAATACCGAACATCATATATATGAGTATAGCGACTGAGTGTACAAGTTGCGGCTATCAAAGGCACTTCGGTGTTGAGCGAATTTATGAATGGCTAGCAAGAAATGAAAAGGGGCTGTAATCTTGGAAAATGTCAGAATCGGGCCATGGAACTCAAACACCAATAACGGAACGCCTATTGTCATTGAGAGTGAACAGCCATATGATGAGCAGATGAGCGCACCAACTGAAAAAGACTACATAAACGCCAAACTGGAGGCTGCCGCCGCAAAAGCGGACGGTCGACTTGAAGCGCTTGAGGCGAGGATCGACGGGCGCCTGGCATCGATCGAGTCAAAAATGGATACGAAGTTCGCCGAACTACGGACCGATATGCACAAAGGAACCGCCGAGCTTGTAAAGTGGGTGGTTGGGACTGCTATTGCAATGGCGGCAGTGGCCATTACTGTCATGACCTTCGTCTTGAACAACGCCGTGCCGAAAGCACCGGCCGCGCCGCCAGCGCAGCCTCAACCCATCGTCATTTATGCCCAGCCAGCTCCGCCTGCCGCAGCGCCACCGGCGCCTGCAGCCAAGCCGTAAGCACCAGCCCGCCGCGCGCGGGTTTTTTTACGCCTGGCGCCGCCAGCGCGCCATTGGTGCGACGCTCTACGCGAGAATGCTCAGGCCCAGGTCGCTGAAACCGAGTTCCATTTGGGTGTCGCCCGAAAGCTCGCGCTTGCTCACGTGCAGCCGCTCCCAGTCTTCCTGCGTGTCGGTTCCGGTGTTGATGCGCAAGGCTTGCGGCAAGACGCGCGCGGCCTGTCCTTTTTTCATCGTGCGGTAGTTTTCCGAGCCGGCCGCCGCATTGATCGCGGCGTAGGTTTGAGGGTAGAAAATCCCGGTGCGGGTGAAAACATGATGAGCCACCTCAAGCAGAGGCAGGCGGTCGCGCACAGTGGTCAGCTCGTCGGCCTCACCTTCATCCAGCGGATCACCGCGCAGCAAGAGATCAATCTGCTCATCGCACCAAATTTCAAAATCGACATCAAGCCAGCGCGCGAAGATCACCGCCAACTTCGGATGAAGCCACGTCCCAGCAAAACCAGATTCTCTGGTATTGCCCCCGCGGCTGGTTTTTACAAAGTGAGATTTCCCCACTTTGAGGTGTTCGCACCTGGCTAGAATGTATCGCTCGGTTTCCGGCAGCGCGAGCCAGTCATTAGGGCGTTTCCCATACCGCTTGGCTGCCGCCGTGGCGTTGAACCATCCGTTGTCCTGGAAGGTGAACTGGAAACCGTTGTACTCGGCCTTGACGATGCTGGTGACGCCACTGATGCGCGCCGCGTGGCGCCCTGCCGCCTCAGCAAGCAGTTCTTCGGATACGCGATCATTCATCACTTCCTCCTGGTGGTTGGGCAATACGATTGGACACTCAAGAATAACAGTGTTGCGGAAGGTCGCCACACTTCGCGGCCGGCCATTGATACTTTTGGTGACATTTCAACTTGTTAATTTCACTACAATGAAGCGCGCCCTACTGCTTCCCGGCGTCGGGCGCGCCCATTAACTACGAAAGCTAAAATGAAACGAGACTTCGACCTCATACGAATAATTTTGCTGGAGTTTGAAGGGCGACCGCCCGGCAACATCCCGCTGTACTTCACGCACGCCGACTACGAGCCAGCAATCATTAACGCTCACATGGCCCTACTCATCGAGGCTGGGCTCCTAGAGGGCACTGTACATGATCAGATGAGCGGTCCGAAGCATGCATTCCCGATCGGCCTGACTTGGGATGGCCATGATTTTATTGACTCCATAAAGGACCCAACTTTATGGGAGAAGGCGAAGAAGAATGTCATCGCGCCAGTCGGTGGGGTCGCCTTTAGTGTTCTCAAGGATTGGGCTGTGCTTGAGGGGAAGCGCCATCTAGGACTGCCGTAAGCTCTTGGGAGCAATTGAAAAGGACCATCGCCGTGCTATTCATGACATGCTTCCCTTTAGGGTCGTCCGTCCGATCTGCGCAAGCGTAACGTGCGCGTGCGCTGGCTCGCCATGACTCTACCAGCGCACGCAGCTCGTCATCTACTGCCCCGGTCGGCAGGGCCTGGAGTAACGCCGTCAGCCCGCCAGTCGGGGATTTTTTTTGCCCGGTCGGGGTCGATTTATTTTCCACTATGTTTTCCTCTGTAAAAGGTACTCAAAAATCATTATCTTGCTCTTGAAGTAAGCTCTTGATCTTGCAGTTCCAAGTTCTAAAGCTACTGTTTTGAAGTCCATGCCCTTGGAGGCTCGGTTCCTGAGCAGCACTCTCCCAGTAGCCAAGCGATAAAGCTTGGCCTCCGTGAGAACGCTAAATGCCCCTCTTCGACTTCGGACACTGCGCATAGGGGAGACTTTGACCGCTTCCGGTCCCCGACTCGACTCTCCCCACTATCACCCACCGTCGCCGCCTGTCGTCCTTCTTGCGGCACTTCCACTACGCCCGTTTCGCGTTAATACCCTGGGTACTGCGTAGCGTCCCTACATTTATTGCTTCTATTTCATTTTTTATATCGTGCAGAATGGGTGCAATAAACGTTTCTTGGCAAGGTAGGCCTGATATGCCTCCTCGGCAGTATCAAAACGCCCTATGAAAATTTGCTTACCATCAATGCCTATCTTTGCAACAAATTTACGTCTCGCCTTGGAAAACTGGACGCCGAGAAAGCCGCTTGTGTTCCTTGATGAGGGTGCACGTTGGTTTTGCTGATTTTCCGAATGTGTCGCAAGTCTAAGATTGGTAATCACGTTGTTTGACGGGTTGCCATCCATGTGATCTACCTGTCCGATCGGCTCGACTCCGAAGTGCAGGAACCATGCAACCCGGTGGGCGAGGTATCGCTTGCCTTGATACCCCACTTTCCGATAGCCACCATCCATAGTCCCGGCAATGGCGCCCGGCCGCTCTCCGCCGCAAAAAATTTTCCACCGAAGATCGCCGCTGGATGGGTCGTAGGTCAAAACGTCTTTTAGTTCTTCCATGTTGCCTTGCCTTGTTTTTGCTATCCATCGACGGACGCACAGCCCGGCGAGATTTTGTCCGGGCTTCCGGTCGTTTTTGAGGCGACCACAAAATTATCTCACAATAATTCAACTTGTGGTTGACCGTCGTATTCAACCTGTGGTTTAATTCAGTCATCGAACAGCAACCACCGGAGCGAACCATGTCATCAAAAGAATTTCAAGCACTTGAAGCAGCCACCAGAGAAAAAGCGCCAGCGTTCGATTTCTCGGCGCCGTCGGTTCCGGCGAAGCTGGGTTGATGGCCATGGCAACCTCACTCACCACCCTGCCGATCGTCGCCCGCATGCCCGCCTCGCAAACGCTGGCCGACCTGCTGCCACTGCGCAGCGCCGACCATCGTTTCATCGTCAGCGCCGATGACGTCACGGTCGCGGAAATATTCTCCGGCTCCATCGGCATCAGCGCCGCAAACGAGCTGCAGGTGCGCATCGTTACCGCGGTGAATTCGCATGACCTGTTTGTCGCTGCGGTTGCTGAGTTCATGGGCGCACTCGGCGAGCTCGATGAACCGAGCGACCGGATGAATGCTGCCGCCGGCTTGATGATCGACGCACTGATCGCAGCAGGTGCGCCGTGAGCGCCCGTGACGCCTTCCCTTCCGTGGTTGCGGTTGCCTCGTCCAGCTTTTCGGCGCAGCGCAGCGCGATTCGGGCCGGCGACAAGCGCGCCACGACCGATGCCTGCAATTCGCTGCTCAACTATCTAGCGGATTCGGCCGACCTGCCGACCCTGGTGCGCACCGCGCTCAATGGTGATGCTGTCATCACCGGCCTTGCCTTCACCGACATCCTGCTCGCCGTCATGCAAGCCGACGCCGACCAGGCTGCCGAGCGCGAGCTGGCCGACGCTGCGCGGCTGGCGCGTGATGACCCGGCGAACTGCCAGGCCAAGACCCGCGCGCAAGTCGCGGCGCTGGAGAAATTGCAGATTTAGCGGCTGCCCGCCGCCGCAGTCATGGCGGGACAGGCCCGGAAGGCCGGATAAATTCCCCTGGAGCCCAGCATGGCCCGCTCGCACTGCGTTAGGTGCCGACTTGCCGCCGATAGCGGCATCCCACTCACCACCAAGGAGTAACACATGAAACAAATGAAAATCCCTCGCGGCACCGCTCGCTCGATTCGCCGCGCAACCGGAGCAGGGCCAAGCGCTCAATCGAAGTCGGCCGCCATCGCCACCGGCGTGGCAAGCATTCGTTCGCACGTGCGCAAGCTGGGCATCGCGCTGTTCCACAAAGCGGCCACGGCAAAGACCGCTCGCAACTCGCCATTCGCCTGATTTGCCCGTCTCGCCGGCGTAACCGGCGGCCAACAAGAGAGGCGTTTGCACTATGCAAGCGGGGCCGAGCCGAAAGCAAATCCCGCCGTCTGACCAAACGCCTCCCTTGTTGGCGGCCCACCAGCCGCAGGAATCACACGCCCGACGGATTGACCGGGTCGTCAACAGCCAATTAACCAAAGGAGCAGAACAATGAATTGCGACTGCGTCAAAAGAATCGAAACGAACCTGGCCAGCTCACCATTCATCGTGGCCAAGGCCGGCAGCGACATCAAAGTCGAATGCCAAGCCACCGGCTTTGCCATGACGGACGACATGGGGCTGCTCAGCACGATCAACATCCCGTTCCGCATCCGTGGCACGGGCAAGGGCTTTACCAGCGCCAAGGGCAAGGAAATGCCGTGCGTCGCCAGCCACTGCCCGTTCTGCGGCCGCACAACTGGCCGCTACGTGGTCGGCGAAGACGCTGGTATCGCTGCAGCAATGCATGCAGCAGGTGCAGCATGAGCTACATCATCACCACCTGCACCGCCACCGGCAGCTTGCACACCTACGCCGGCACCGGCAGCCCTGACGCCACCCTCGCTGCGCTGCCAGAAGATGAGCCGATGAGCATCACCGTGTTGGTGCAACCTTGATCGCCCTCTTCCGCCGCATGCTGGCCGCCCACCGCTACCACTGGGCTCGCTTCCGGCACTGCATGAACAAGCTGCGCCTGGCCAGCGTGCGCAACGAGCTGGTTGTCATTGAAGAAGAACGCAAGGTGCTGATCGGCGCAAAGATTAAAGCCATGGTGGCCCTCGACGCATCCGCCGCGCGTGTGCAGCGACTGGGCCGCGCCCACAGGAAGGCACAGTGGACGTCGTCAGCCAAGCCGTGATCGACGTGGCCAGCCAGGCCCTACGCACCTGGCATGCCGGCCACGCCATCGTCTACGCCGTCCGCCTGGCGCTGTTGAAGGCAGAAATCATAAAACCAACAAGGAAAAAGTCATGAACGCAGTTACGCAAGAAAGCCGCACCGCCATGCAGATGGCGCAACACGAGCAAGGAGAGCTTTCGGCCGTAGCGCCCCAGCGGCAGAGCCTGAATACTGTTGGCCCTGCTGACTTGCTGCGCTATGCGCTGGACAGCGGCGCTGATCTGGACCGCCTGGAAAAGCTGATGGAACTGCAGGAGCGCGACAACGCCAACAAGGCACGCATGGCGTTCGTTGCCGCGATGGCCGAGTTCAAAAAGAATGCGCCAACCATCCTCAAGGATAAGGATGTCAGCCTCAAGGGCACGTCGTATAGCCACGCGACGCTGGGCGCTATCTGCGAAGTGGTCATTGCGGCGCTGGCTCGCTGCGGCATCAGTCACGACTGGGACACGCAGCAGCCGGCCAGCGGCATGATCATCGTCAGCTGCTCCCTGACGCATGTCATGGGCCATAGCAAATCGACCACGAT